>JAQWNI010000027.1 GCA_029268645.1 Myxococcota bacterium | reverse complement strand
ATGAGCCGATGCCGCTTTCCTCTGACAGCTCTGCTGTGAGGTCAGCCGGGCCATCCGCTTCCGCGCCGGGCTCTCCGCTTGCCTCACCGGCCCCGTCATTGACACCGGGCTCTGTCGCCGGCCCCAACTCCTCGCCCGGCGTTGCATCCGAGATCTCGGCGGAAGTTTCTTCTTCTCGCTCGTCTTCCTCAAGACAGGGATTCTCCTGAAGCTCCTGCTCGACGAGTCCAACCAGCTCCATTTGATTCAACTGGAGAAGCTTGATGGCCTGTTGCAGCTGGGGCGTCATCACCAGTTGCTGGGACATCCTGAGCTGTTGTTTGAGTTCAATCGCCATGATGTCTGAGTCTGAACGATCCTCTAGTCAAAATTCTCCGGCGCCGAACCCGTCCAATCCGGCGCCCTGGCCCCTTTTCGATTTCCCTCATAGTAGGAGCTTCCCCGCCCGGCTACGAGTCCACCCGCATCTGATCGGCGCGACAGACCTGGACGTTGACACCCATTTAGCCAAGGCTAAAACCTTCCCCCAGGTAGACGTCCCGAACGATCGGATCTTGGACCAACTCGCTGGGCGAGCCCTCTCTCAGAATACGTCCGTCCTGAATGATGTAGGCCCGGTCGCAGATCGAAAGCGTCTCTCGAACATTGTGGTCGGTGATCATCACTCCGATCCCCCGATCCCGAAGCATCCCAACCAGTTTCTGAGTTTCCATGACAGTAATGGGGTCAATACCCGCAAAGGGTTCGTCCAGCAGCATAAAACGAGGCTCAAGAACCAGGGCTCGGGTAATTTCGAGTCGCCGACGCTCCCCCCCAGAAAGACGATCCGCTCTGTAATCTGCTTTATCCTCGAGTCCCAACTCCTGCAATAAACCCCTCATCCGTTCTGCTCGCCTCGACCGGTTCGGTTCCACGGTCTCCAAAACCGCTGCAATGTTTCCGGCCACAGTCAAGCGACGGAAGACTGAACTCTCCTGCGGCAAATAGGTAATACCTCGGCGCGCTCGACGAAAAAGAGGAAGCCCTGTGATGTCTTCTCCCGACAGGTAGACCGCACCACTCGAAACCCCGTGACTGCCCGCCAACATGTTAAAAATCGTGGTCTTACCTGCACCATTGGGCCCCAATAGACCGACAACCTCGCCCGGAAGCAAGTCGAGACTCACTTCGCTGACCACCTCCCGGCGACCAAATCGTCGTGTCAATGCGCGCCCGCGGAGCCGCAGGTCCGCGTTCATCTGAGAGGCTCCGATCGCTCGGAACCGGAAACACAATCCGCCCCGTTCTCTTCTGCCTCGATCTGAACCCGCGCGCCCCCCAAGACCCTCGCGCGCTCCTCCGTCAGGTCCAGAACAATTTTCTCGCCCCAAACCGTGTCACATCCTCGCTCCAGTCGGGCCTCAATTCGGCAGACGATTTGATCCTGCTCGCGGTCGAAATCGGCTTCCTCGCACCACGCTCGCTGATCTCGCAAAACCACCCGAACATGGCCACGAGCCTCCAACCTTTCCGGCTCCGAATCCTTAGGCCCGTAAAAAGCACTGAGTTCATCGGCGTACAGCTGCAGTTCGGACTGCTTGACGAAAACTCCTTTTTCGAAGACAAGGATCCGGCCGTTATCCGCTAGACGCCGAATTTCGAGGGATTCGGATTCAATCGTCATCTCTTCCCCGAAACCCTCCGAGAATCCCAAGATCGATTCAACGGTCAATCCTCCGTTTTGCGCCGCGGCGGCTTGGACGCCCCCTCCAGCGGCCTCCATCCCCAGGAGTCCAACCGCCAACGCGACGGCCTGAACAAAACCGGAAAAAGAGGGCCACTCGGGGCCCTCTCCTGTTGCCTCGGGCCTCACCGCGGCCTCGAACGGACCTGAGTACCACCAGTCAGCCGAAGCGTGCGTGTTTGCGTCTCGTATTCGAGGCCGTTGGCCCGAATGACCGACTCTGCGTCGAAAAGGACTACTGGCGCCGACGTAAAGAGAACTTCCCTTCTGGGATCGTACTCCAACCAAGCCGTCTCAAACCGGCGCCCCCGACGGTCCCATCCTTCGACCGCCCCTTCCATCTTGAATGCGTCCCCGCGCAACGAAACCGTGGCGCGGTCCGAGCGCACATCCAAGGGTACTTCGAGCTCTGGGCGCACCAGATTGAGCGTCACATCGCTGAGCTGCGCCACCCCCGAACTGGTTTCAAGCTCAGCCCGGCGGGCACTGACTCGAAAAAAATCATCGACCGATTCGGTGAGCATGAAAGTAAAGCCGCGCAGCGTTGCCCGGTCGCCGCCCCAGGCAGGGGCCGATCCCACCCAAACGCAGAGCCCAGCCAAGGCCAATGTCTGGAAAGTCCGAAAGACCCAAGAGCGCGCTGATAGGCCCTTCGAGAACATGCCAAACTCGCGCACGCTCCCTCTCCTTGCGCAAAAGCTCAATCCGAACGGCCGAAAAGCGTCCTGAATGGCTCTTGGGATCCGATCCAAAAGGCCGGGCGAAGAATCAAGTAGTCATAGATCACGCCCACCGGATGGATAACATACGCAGCAACCCGTAAGGGCTGACCTGCATTCGAAGGTTCATACTCTTCCGCTTGCACGGCAGTTGTGAGCCCGATTGCCAGCACGAGGCTGGCGAGCCATGTCACCAAGGCCGGGGCCCTTCGACTTTCGCGCGGATCTCGTCTACTCGTCATAAAAATCTTTCCTCGCATTGACGCAAGAATTATTTGACTCGGTCAGTATACCCTCTGTGTCGGCTCAATGCCCCGAGAACCCAAGGCAACGCGACCGCGGGCTCCTCACCGCCTCCAGAACGCCGGAGAAAGCAGCACCAGGAGAGTAAACAGTTCCAGTCGGCCCGCGAGCATGCAGAAGACAAAGCCGATTTTCATCGAGGACGGAAAGTGTCCAAACTGATCATAAGGCCCGATCTCGCCCAAGCCGGGCCCCACATTCCCCAGGGAAGTCAGGCCAGCAGACACCGCCGTATCCAACCCATATCCCCCCGCCGCGACAAAAAGAGCCATTAAGCCCGCTAGTCCAAAAAAAATCGCCAGAAAGGACCAGACGCTGCTGATCACCTCGTCCGGAACCGGACGGCCTGCGTATTTGACAGGCGGCTGCACCGCGTTCCGATGTCCCGCTGCTTCAAAAACGTTACGCACGGCGCGAAGGGCGAGAAGGCCACGAAGGCTCTTCACTCCCCCACTCGTGGACCCCGCCATGGCGCCGAGGGCCATCAGACCCAGAAGAACAGCATGCGCAAACGGCGGCCAAGGTTCGAAATCAACAGTGGCATAACCCGTCGTGGTCACGATTGAGATCACGGTGAAAGCGACTTGACGAATCGCCGGCGGTGAAATTCCCACCGTTGAGGCGCCCCAAAAAGACAACGAAATGCCAGCCACAGCCACGACTACGACCAGTAAAAAATATCGAAGTTCCGCATCGCGCCCGACAGTTGCAAAACGTCCCGTCAAAATTCGATAGTGAAGAACAAAATTCATACCCGCGAGGAGCATGAAAAACATCACAATCCATTCGATCATCGGAGAGCCGAAAGACCCAATGGACGCGTTCCGAGTTGAAAAACCACCTGTACTCAACGTCGTCAGTGCATGGCAGAGCCCATCAAAGGGAGACATGCCTGCAGCCACCAAGGCGATCCACTCCGCCCCGGTTAAGCCCACATAAATCAGCCACAGCGCGCGGGCCGTTTGGGCAACTCGAGGCCGAATCTTTTCAGTCACCGGGCCTGGAACCTCAGCTTTGAACAGCTGCATCCCGCCAATCCCGAGAATCGGCATGAGAGCGATCGTGAAGACAACGATCCCCATTCCTCCGATCCACTGCGTCAAGGAGCGCCAGAGAAGAACCGAGCGGGGAAGCGACTCTACGTCCGCCAGAGCTGTTGACCCCGTCGTCGTGAAGCCAGCTGTCGATTCAAACAAAGCGTCAACGACTCCGAGGTGCCCGCCCACCCAGTAAGGAATCGCACCAAATAAGGCGGCAATGATCCACGCGCCGGACACGATCACAAAACCATCGCGAGGACGAATCCGGACACTTCGGCCCCGAACCCCCAAAGCCATCGAGGCCCCGACTAGGAGCGCAACGAGCAAACTGATGGCGAAAGCAGCCCGGGGCTCACCAAGGGCGAGCGCAACCGCCAGCGGCAGCACCTGAATGGTTCCCAGCGCAATCAACATCCAGCCGGCGAGCCTGAGAGCCAACGACCAGTTCATGAGCCCCCCTCTCCCGCCTCGACACCGAGGGACCCGGAGACGGCTTCACCCCAAAGAAGCAGCTCGCTGAAGGCAGACCACATGCCCCCAGGGTAGCAGCATTTCTATGGCTGGAATCAGCCCCGGTCGAGCCGAAAGGCAACTCAAATATCACGCTTCAAAGCCAGATCACTCTTCAATATCGATAGAAAATCAAATTAAGGTCAATCTTGATCGTTCATTTCCACTTTAAACCGAAGTTTTATTAAAAAAATGACGATGTTTATACGGTCAAGGCAAAATAATGTCTAACTTGTTAAAAAAAATGAGCTACTTTAAGAAATGTCGTCCTACTCGTATGTGATTTTGTGAGAATACGGCCGATTTTTGAGAAACAATGGACAGCGGAGTGAATGGTGGAGACAAAAGACACGACTGGGGCTGAGAAATTGATCCAATGCCTCGAACGTGAGGGTGTGGAGTACATTTTTGGTCTCTCTGGCGGAGCAGCGATTCCAATTTTCGATGCGCTCGTGGATTCTTCCATTAAGCTGATCCTTGTCCGCCATGAGCAAGGTGCGGCCCATATGGCCGATGGATACGCACGAGCGACCGGGCGACCGGGCGTGGTGCTGGTGACGTCGGGCCCGGGGGCCACCAATACCGTGACTGGCCTTCTGACGGCCCATATGGACTCCGTCCCGATGGTCGTCATAACCGGCCAGTGTATTCAGTCGATGCTGGGCAAAGACGGCTTTCAGGAAGCCGACGTGACCGGCATTACCTACGCGGTCGTCAAGCATAGCTATCTGGTCCGGAACAGCGTTGACATCCCTCGCGTGACCCGCGAGGCCTTTCATATCTCGACGACCGGCCGGCCCGGGCCGGTGCTCATCGACATTCCCAAGGATGTAAGCCAGGGACCCTGCGATGCGCCTTTTATCGATGAGGTTGACCTGCCGGGTTATCAAATTCCGGGCCGAGGCGACATCGACTTGATTGCCGACGCAGCAGCCCGGCTCTCCGCGGCTCAGAGGCCCGTTCTACTTACAGGCCATGGAGTCGTGATTGCCGGAGCGGGAAAAGCCGTCGCTCATCTCGCTGAACGCGTGGGTGCCCCAATCGTAAGCACCCTCCTCGGTAAAGGCGGAGTCGATGAACATCACCCCCTGCATCTCGGCATGTTGGGCATGCACGGTACCGCCTACGCGAACAAAGCCATCGTGGATGCGGACCTCGTGATGTCGATCGGTTCTCGCTGGGACGACCGCATCGTGGGCAAGCTCGACGAGTTCTGCCTCGAAGCCACCAAAATCCATATTGACATCGACCCGGCCGAGTTCGACAAAATGGTTCATTGCGATGTCTACATCGAGGGCGATGCGAGACTCGTCGTGGAAGATCTGTTGCCCCTCGCCACGCCCGGCCGCACAAAGCCTTGGCTTGATCAATGCGAAAAGTGGAGAAACCGCTATCCCCTCAAGTACCCCAAACAGGGAGGCCTGAGGGCTCAATATGTTCTCGATCGCTTAGACGCCCTGGTCGAAGGGTCGGCCATTATCAGTACCGACGTCGGCCAACACCAGATGTGGGCCGCCCAGTTCTGCAAGGTCTCCGGAGATAAAAATTGGCTCAGCTCCGGGGGAGCGGGAACCATGGGTTACGGACTTCCCGCGGCGATCGGGGCCGCTTTTGGCCGGCCTCATCAATCGGTCTGGGCCGTCGTCGGCGATGGTGGATTTCAAATGACTCAGGCTGAGTTGGCCACAGCCCAGATTCACCGACTCAATGTGAAGTGCCTGATCATCAACAACAACTTCTTGGGAATGGTCCGGCAATGGCAGGAACTCTTCTTTGATAACCGACTATCGGGGGTGGAACTGCAGGGCAATCCCGATTTCGTCAAGCTGGCGCAGGCCTATGGAATGAAGGCTTTTCGAATCCGACGCCCGGGCGATGTAGATCGGATTCTGGCTCAGGCTCAGGCTTACGACGAGGGGCCCTGCGTGGTCGTGGCCGAGGTTGTCCAAGAGGACAACGTGTTTCCCATGATCCCAGCAGGCGCTCCATTGAGCCACATGATCATCGAAAAGCCTAAAGAAAAGCTCGCCAAGCCGACT
>JAQWNI010000026.1 GCA_029268645.1 Myxococcota bacterium | reverse complement strand
CTCGGGAGACCCCTGAGCGAATGCGCGCCATCGGGGCTCAATTGGGCCCACTCGGTGCCGACCTCATTGCGCTGCAAGAAATTTGGACCGCATCTTCGCGGACAATCCTGCTAAGAGCCGCGAAAGCGGCGGGCTTCCCGCATACGTGGCACCGCCCACAGAGTTTCGGGGGCAGCGGCCTGCTGCTCCTGTCCCGTTGGCCCATCCGTCAGGCCGTTTTCACGCCCTTCCAGGCCGCAGGCTTGCCTCAGCGAATTCACCACGGTGATTTCTGGGGCGGCAAAGGATTCGTTTGCGCCACAGTCGAAACGCCGGCGGGTTCGCTGCTATGGGTTGCGACCCACCTGCATGCCGGATACGTGGAGCCTGGTGAGCCCGACGAATATGTCGGAGTCCGCGCAGCCCAGATTATTGAGATCGCCTGTGCGCTCCAGGAGGTGCACCAACCTGTCGTTCTCGTCGGTGACCTCAACTTCCGCGAGGAAGAACCTGAACACGCCCTCCTGGGCGGTCTCACGGCGCTTCAGGACGCGGCCGTTCTCACGGGCAGCCGGAGCCCGACGCTGCCCTCGGGAGGACCGTATCGCCGGGAGACGGAAGCCGCGCAACGCATCGACTATCTGATGGTTCGGTCGGGCGCTCGTCATTCTCTCGACGTCGACCGGGTAGAGCCAGTTCTCAACAGCCCGCCCCCGGCACCCTCGCGGGCCCAAGGCTACTCAGACCACGTAGGGCTGCTTGCGGAGGTCATGCTGGGCTCGGCGCCGGCGGCCGCCCCGCAAAGCCTTCCAGACAAGAACGCCGTCATTGATCAAGCTTGGGAACAACTCGCGTTGGGTCGCGAGCACGCCCAAATTCGCAAGCGAAGAGAAGTGCTGGTGGCCGGAGGATGCGCTCTACTTGGAATCGGGTTGAGCTTCGGGGCCACTTCGGCTGACACCGACGGATTCCGGTTGATTTTCCTCGGAGCCGCCGGAATCGCTTTCCTCGCCGCGGGGCTGTGGAGCGCTCTCTGCGGCTGGGGGGCATTCCGCGAGGCCCGCGGGAATCGAAGGGCCGAGGCCCAACTCATGACCCTCAAGACGTCCTCGAATTCGCGTGATACGTTTCGCGCCCCATGAAAACCCGCGCCGTCATCTTTGATCTGGGGGGAGTCGTTCTCGGATCCCCGCTTCACGCCATCGCCGACTACGAGCAAGAACTCGGCCTGCCGCACAACGCAGTCAATCGGGTCGTCGCCTCCACGGCGCCTGGGGGGGCTTGGTCTCGCCTTGAGCGAGGCGAGATCTCAATGGAGCAGTTCTACACTGATTTCGAAGCGGACTGCCAAGCCGCCGGCCACACCCTTTCGGCTCGAGAAATGATGACCCGCATGGGTGCCGCCACGAAACCCAGACCGATGATGCTAAAGGCCATCGAACGTCTTCGGGGACACGGATTTTTGATCGCGGCGCTCACCAACAATTGGGCGCCTGAATCGGGGGCCGTGGATGACGGAACCCAGGCCCTTCGGGCGTTTTTCGATGTATTTATTGAATCGAGCGTGGAGGGGCTTCGCAAACCCGACCCCCGAATCTATGAGCTCACCTGCGAACGGCTCTCCATTGTTCCCGGCGAAGCGGTCTTCTTGGACGACATCGGGAGCAACTTAAAGTCTGCGAAAGCCCTCGGGATGCGGACCATCAAGGTCGAGGACCCCGAGGCAGCGCTGGCCGAACTTCAGAATTGGCTCGACCTCTCGCTGCTCGACTAAACAGACAGACGATTCAGTCGGGATCCGGATACACAATGGTGGCCTTGGCGGACCGAAGTTCGCCTTGGCACGTAAGTACCCAGCCCTCCCGGGCTTGCTCGTCGTCGACACCGCCGTCGTTGAGTCTCATTTCGACGCTGCCCGACTTGACCTGGGCTACGCAGGCGCCGCAGTACCCCTCCAGACAAGCACACGGGGCGTCCAGCCCAGCCCGGTGCGCCGCTTCGAGAATCGTCTCGCCTTCGCCCACGATTACTTCGGTCTCAGCACCATCCAATCGGATGATCACCCGGGCCCCCGCGTCACTCTGGGCGTGAGGCGCCTGTTGGTCGAGCGCTTCGACTTCAGGCGAGACGAAGCGTTCGATGAAGATCCGGTCGGCGGACACGCTCTCGAGTTCGAGGGCCCTCTCAACAACGTCCATGTACGGGCCGGGGCCACAAATGTAGAAATCGGCTTCCTGGGCCGAACCCGCCGCCCAAGCCCGAGCAGCCTCCACCTCAAGAAAACCGTCTCGATCATCGTGTCGATGAACGACCTGCAGCCGCTCACCGTAACGCGACTGCAGTTCGCTGAGCTCTTGAGCAAAAATGACCGATTGCGCATCACGATTGGCGTAGACCAGCAGAAGAGAACGATCCGTCTTGGCCAACGCGGTCTTCGCCAGACTGATCACCGGCGTGATTCCGCTCCCCCCGGCGAACAATACGATCGGAGTTCCGCGATCGGCCAAACAAAAATTGCCCGCCGGTTTCATCACCTGAAGACGATCCCCTGCCTTCAAGACGTCGTGAAACCAATTGGACGCTCGGCCCTCTTCAACTCGCTTGACCGTCACTTTGTGTTCGGACTCGGTTTTCGGACAACTCGCCAGGGAGTAGCAGCGGACCAAAGGATGGTCGTCCACCGTGATGCGAAAAGTCAAAAATTGACCGGCCTCATAGGTGTAGGTCTCGCGCAGGGCCTCGGGAATTCCGAGCACCACCGATCGGGCGTCGTGGGTTTCCTCAATAATTCGAAGAACCTCCAGTTCATGATACGGCCCGGCCTCCAACGAAACGGATTCAGTCGTCACTTTCATTCTGCTTCTCTCCCACCGGCTGTGCCGGCTCCTTGCGACCCGGGCTTGATCTGACCCTTTGCCGGAATCATGACATCGCGGGGCTCGGTCAATGGGGCCGGCGGCGTATCCACCGCAGGCTCCCCTTCAAGGCCAACCTGGATGGCCTTGCCTGTATGGGCCGAGGGAGCCAAACGCACAGCAATCCGCGCAGGTCGCAAATGTCGCTCCGCGCCCTCCTGAATACTCTCCAAAATGACCTGCTCGGGGCGATACCCTGGCTCTCGTACCAACACGACATGGCCACGATCCTTCCTGAGCCAGATCGAGCCTGATTTATCCGGGCGAGCCCTCTGCCCATCCACATAGATTTCCGAGCTTTCCGGAAAGACTGTGACAGGAATCGGTTGTTGCGCTGCGCAGCCATCCAGTCCGAGACACAGCGCCACGCTTGCCCCCACCAAGCCGAGCCTCACCCGATCTTTTACGAACATTTTGATCGGGTTCCTTTCCTTTTGCCCCACCCGAGTTCCCCCTCATTCGGGGCCCGGAGCCTAACCCGGCCAACCCCATCGGTCATTGGGATGGCCCCGGCGGGTCAGCGCCGATAGACTCGGCGCCCCGAAAAGAGCCCCCATCCCGGAGCCTAATAATGAAACCGACCACTCGCCCTGCCCGACCCTATTTTTCCTCCGGCCCCTGCGCGAAACGACCGGGCTGGTCCCTCAGTGGGCTTCAAGGGGCCTTACTGGGTCGCTCCCACCGCGCCGCACCGGCCAAGGCTCGACTTCAGGAGGTCATAGACCATTCAAAACAGTTGCTGGGTGTCCCCGAAGACTACCGCCTGGGGATCGTGCCGGCCTCGGACACCGGGGCCGTAGAAATGGCGCTTTGGTCTTTGCTCGGTGCCCGGGGGGTCGATGTCCTGGCTTGGGAGAGTTTCGGAAGCGGCTGGAAAACCGATATCGAAAAGCAGCTTCGCATCGACGATTGCCGAGCCCTCGTCGCGGACTACGGAGAACTGCCCGACCTCAGTCAAGCTGATTTTGACCGAGACGTCGTCTTCACCTGGAACGGAACAACTTCGGGAGTTCGGGTGCCCAATGCCGATTGGATTCCCGAGGATCGCGGCGGCCTGGCAATCTGTGACGCAACCTCTGCAGTCTTTGCCATGGAAATCCCCTTTGAAAAACTTGATGTGGTCACCTGGTCCTGGCAAAAAGTGCTCGGAGGCGAAGCGGCCCACGGCATGTTGGCCCTCTCCCCTCGAGCCGTCGAGCGACTTGAGTCCTTTACGCCGGCCCACCCCCTCCCGAAGATTTTCCGACTGACCAAGGGCGGAAAGCTCATTGAAGGCATTTTTTCCGGCGCCACCATCAACACACCCTCGATGCTGGCCGTCGAAGACGCGGTGGATGCACTTTCCTGGGCCGAAGAGATCGGCGGACTGCCGAGCCTCATTGCCCGCAGCAAAGCCAACTTAGCGGCCCTCGACGCCTGGGTGGAATCCTGCCCCTGGGCGGACTTTCTCGCCATCGACCCAGAGGCCCGCTCATCCACCTCGATCTGCCTTCGGATCACCGACGATTGGTTTACAGGACTGCCCGCTGACGCCCAGAAGAAAGCCGCCAAGAGCTTGACCCGTTGCTTGGAAGAGGAAGGTGTCGCCTTCGACATCGGGAGCTACCGAGACGCTCCCCCCGGCCTTCGCATTTGGGGGGGCGCAACGGTGGACACCGAAGACATCAGAGCTTTAACGGCTTGGCTCGATTGGGCTTGGCAGAGTGTCCGATCAGACGGGAACTAGCTTTCCGGCGAGGCATCGCCCTCCTCGGACACCGCGCCCGAGAGGCCCTGATCAGCGCTTGCCTCAGGCGCATCAAAAAGAGCGACCTTCATGGCCCGCAGGCGCTCCACCTCTTCTTGCTGGGTGCGGAGGCGATCTTTCTTCGCGTCGAGTTCACTGCGCAAAGAGGTGTATAGAAGGTCTTGGGTTTTTGCCTTGGCCCGCATTCGCTCTAGGTTCCGCTCAGCTTCGACCTGGGCGGCCCGAAGACGCGCCAATTCGCTTTCCTGCTCCGCGATCCGACTCTCCGCCGCACCCAAGGCATCCGGACCGTTCTTGGGCTTTTCAGCCTTTGCGCGAGAGGCTGCGCGCACCCGAGACAATTCAGCGCCAATTCCCACAGCCTCCTCCCGGGCCGTCTCGCGCTCCTGGCGAGCGAGTTCAAGGGCTCCCTCAAGCTCTTTCAGGCGGGTGGCGGAAGTCGTTGGCGTCGCCTTCGAGGATGCCGATCTTTTCTTAGCCTTCTCGAGTTTCTTGCGAAGTTGCTGCACTTCATCGGATGAAAATCTCTGTTTTTCCTGACTTTTTCCAAGCCTCACCCGAGCCTCTTCGAGGTCTCCCTGTAACTTTTCGCTCACGCCCCGAAGCTTTTCGGCGCGCGCCTCGGCGGCCCGCGCGCGGAAATAAAAAATAAAAGCCACGCCCGCCATTCCAGCGACGACCACCCACGGAGTCAGTTCAGCCATTGCTCTCGTTCCATTGTCAAGCCCACGCGTGTGCGTGGGCGCTACCCGCTTACTCGATAAAAAGCGTTAAAGGAGTTGTCGACCTCAAGGCGCTCAAACTGAGAAAATCCGGCTTCAGCACAATGCATTTCCGCCCGGCGCGGCCCCCAGGCCGCTCCGAGTCCCGCCCCGCCATGGGCAAGCGACTGTGTCATGCAGTGCAGCGTACTCATCGCGTAGGTCAAGGCCCCGGCTGGGTGAAGATTCTCGGACAAGTCATCCCCCGCCACGGGCTCCACCATCAGGTATGTCCCCCCTGAACTCAAGGACTCACGAATCCTCTGCAAAACCGCAATCGGCTCGACCAAATCATGAATAACATCGAAGGTGGTCACCAAATCAAATTCAGCATCGATGGGAATCTCTTCCGCCGAACACTGTTCAAACCTCACGTTTGAGAGCTGATGGGACTGGGCTCGGCTTCGCGCCAACTGAATCGAATGCGAATCAATGTCGTAGCCGACGATCGTTGAGGCCGGGTAGGCTTTCGCCATAGCGAATACGGCCTCGCCGCCTCCACACCCCACATCGGCCACCCGGATTCCCTCCTCAAGCCGCGCGACGACATCGTCCATGACGGGAAGCCATTTGCGAGTCAGTAGCACTCGAATCCCCGGGCCATTAGCCCGGGCGATCCCCTCGACCATGTCCGGACCAAAATCAGCGAAGGCCACGCCGCCTCCCTCACGCGCCGCGCGTGCAACCCCCGGAATCGCCCCATAAAGCGCGGGAATCATCTGGGTCCAACCCACAAGACAGTAAGGGCTGGCTTCGTCCGCCAAGCAGGCCGCCTGCTCATCCGGCAAAGAGAAAAGGCCTAGCTCCGCATCAAACGCCACGACCCCCGCCGCCGCCAGAGTCGACAAAATTTCCTCCAGATAACGAGGCTGCAGCCCTGTCACCCCCACCCAATGGTCCAGGTTGGCGGGCGCCTCCCCGGCCATCTCACGAAAAAGTCCGATGCGATCCGCCACCGCCACTACGCCCATTACCGCAGCGCCGGTTGTCATCTCCATGAATTGCCCCATGAAGGCCCGCATCTTTTGTTTATCCATCCGCTCCTCCCTCTCCGGCTCGATACACCGGCGCTAAGCCATCCGAGACGTACGGGTCCGAGTGGCCATCCAGAGTACCAGCCCGAGCATCGAAGTAGCCCCGATCAGAAGGGTACCGTGAAGTCCGAACTGCTTGACCGCAAATCCCGACAAAAACGTCCCGATCGGTGCCGCCCCCATAAAACCCAGCTGATAGACGGCCAGTACGCTCCCTCGCAGATGCACCGGGGCGCTTTCCTGGAATAAGGTTCGACTGCAATTAATAAACACAGAGCCTCCGAGGCCCCAAATCAGCGTAAGAACCACAAAAGCCCAATACGGCACACCAGCCCCGATCACGATTTGCATGGTGGCGCCACAAACCAGTGCCAACAACGCGGCTCTGCCTTTGCGGCGCACACCCCGGATTCTGAGGACGAGGGAACCCACAATTGTGCCCAAGGGAAACAACATCAGCACCACGGACAGCGCATCGACCCCCAATCCGTAGGTATCGCGCACCAGCAAAGGAAACACGACGACGTACGGTCCGATAAAGAAGAGGCCCACCGCCACCACCAACACCGTAGGGGCCCAGAGACGCTCTTCGTTCGCCACCTTTTGAACGCCTTGAAGGAAGTCCGCGAAACGAAGCTCCGAAGCCGGGCGCCTCGTGGGCATGGCCGCCGGAGGAACCTTCCTCTGAACGAACGCCCCGATCAGAAAAACTCCAGACTGTAAGACCAACATGGGCGGACTCCCAGTCAATCGTGCGAATGCAGCCACCAGGGCCCCCGCAGCTTGGGCCCCAAACTGCACGGCCGTCATCGTCGTGACCGCTTTCATCAGATCTTCCCCGGCCACTCGGGAAAGCAAAGCATCCCGCGCGGGCATAGAGAAGGCCTGGACGGTTCCGATCACCAGCCCGTAGCCGATCAGTTCGCCCAGGGACACACTCCCCTGGAGACTCGCCATCGCAAGCCCGAGGACGGCGAGCGCCGCGAGAACATGCATCAGCGCCAACATCCGCCGGGGCTCAAAACGATCGGCGACAGCACCCCCTGCGAGTAGCAAGAACGTACTCGGGATCATGGTCGAGGCCTGAGCTATCCCCACCCATTCCGCTTCAGCGGCCAACTCGCCCACAACGATCCACGAGAAGAGAACCTGTTGCATCCCCCAGGCGCCAAACCAGCTCCCGACCCCAATCGCGAAGCTCCCGAATCCCGAAACCGGCACGGGTGTTTCGACCAACGCCCCCTGAGGAGACGGAACCTGATCTGAAGCGGCGGGGCTAGGGCCCGAATCTGTACGGGTCATGACTCCATCCCGGCGCTGAGACTCAAACAGTGAGTTCAGCCTACACGAGTCGCCCCCCCTTCCGCTCGCGACGGCTGGCTGGCAACCCCGCTCCTCCGCTCTACCTTCGGCTCCAACAGCCCCACCCCAGGATGAGCCGCCGTTCAAAAGAGAGCCCCGCATGAGTCACGCCGAAAAACTGATCCGCATCACCCGAGCCCTTCGTCGGGATGTCCGTGATCTCCGTTTCAGCGCCCCAGTGAGCCACGTCTACAACCCGCTCAATTATGCCCGGCGCGCGCACCACCAGTACATCCGACGCTACGGGGATGGTCGCAGAAAAATTCTTCTCCTTGGAATGAACCCGGGCCCCTTCGGGATGGCGCAGACCGGCGTGCCCTTCGGAGAAGTCTCCTGGGTCCGCGATTGGATGAAGATTCAGGCACCCATCGAAAAACCGGCGATCGAACATCCCAAGCGACCGATTTCCGGGTTCAATTGCCCTCGCAGCGAAGTCAGTGGGCAGCGTCTCTGGGGCACCATCGCAGAACATTTTGTTAGCCCCCCACGTTTTTTCGCAAATCATTTTGTGATCAACTACTGCCCTCTGATCTTTATGGAACCAACCGGGAGGAATGTCACCCCAGACAAGCTTCCACACGAGGAAAAATCTCTGCTTTTCGATGCCTGCGATCGATCGCTCCAGCGTTTCGTTGGCGTACTCGAACCGGAATGGGTCCTCGGCGTCGGGGCCTTCGCGCGTCAACGCGCCGAGAATGCCTTGGCGGAATCTGACGTACAGATCGGACAGATTCTCCACCCCAGCCCGGCCAACCCCCGGGCGAACCGGGACTGGGCAGGAGTTGTTCGCTCGCAGATCAAAGAGATGGGACTCTGCCCACAGTGTTAAAGAATGCTTGGCCCCCGGCTGGCGTTGTTTGGGCCGGCCGCGTAAGCCCCAAAAAGGTGTTCCGGTGAGCAGACATGGCGGACGATTCGAACAGAATGACTCCATCATGAGCCATCGACTGCAAAGGTGACGACGGCGCCGAGCGCGTTATCCTGCCGACATCGTGGGCGCGCGGCAGGCTCAGGAGCCTTCCCCAGCACCCAAGACCACAATGGAGAGCCTAATATGAATCGCAGGCAGGCCCGCACAGCTATTTCGATCCTTTCGACCACGGTGACGCTGACCTTCATCGGCTGTTCGGACGCGCAGAGTGATAAGCCGGCTGGTCGTTCCGATTCAACTGTTGCGACGAAATCCGCCGCGACGCCAGAACCGGCTTCCTCGAACAACGTGCCCGGCCGTGCGCCGAACGCAAACCAAGGAGATGACGTGGCCCTCGCCTCGATCACCGAATTCATCCAGAGCCAAAAAATTGACACCAATCAGAACGATTGGAAGACCCAGCTCCCGAAACCGCCGCAGGCAGAATTTGATCCGGAGAAGACCTACTACTGGCTCTTGGAAACCAACGTCGGCCCGATCAAGCTCAAGCTCCTGCCCGATGAAGCGCCCATGCACGTCACCAGCACCATCTACCTCACCGAACTCGGGTTCTACGACGAGGTACCCTTTCACCGGGTCATCAATGGATTCATGGCCCAGGGCGGTGACCCGTTGGGTCGCGGAACCGGCGGTCCCGGCTACCAATACGATGGTGAGTTCGGGGGCACTACACGTCACGACAAGCCCGGAATCTTGAGTATGGCGAACGCTGGCCCCGGAACAGACGGCAGTCAGTTCTTCATTACTTTCGTGCCCACACCCCACTTGGATGGCCGGCACACAGTCTTCGGTGAAGTCGTCGATGGCTCCGACACACTTGCCGCCCTTGAGGCCGGGGGATCGGGCAGTGGCCGGACCACTCAACCCCTTCTCATCGAAAGCGCGACGATCGAGGTTCAGTAGGCGCTCGCCACGTCCGGTCGAGCGGGGCGACTAGTAGGCCCCCCCGAACAGTGTTACATGACCCCCGCCGCCCCCCCACCA
>JAQWNI010000025.1 GCA_029268645.1 Myxococcota bacterium | reverse complement strand
GATACGACACGCGCCCTGGCCCTCGGTGCTCGCCAGAGAGGGGCAACAATCCTCGAGAATATCGAAGTCCTCGGGGTAAAAATCCGCGAAGGTCGTGCCTGTGGAGTCGAGACCCACGAGGGCACTGTCGATGCGGAAGTGGTGGTCAATTGCGCAGGCATGTGGGGCCGAGAGGTGGGCCGCATGGCGGGTGTCAATGTTCCACTCCACGCCGCAGAACACTTTTATGTCATTACAGAGCCAATTGAAGGACTATCTCACCCACTGCCGACGTGGCGGGAACCCGATGCTTCCTTGTATTTCAAGACTGAGCCGGGGGGCTGTCTCCTGATCGGGTTTTTCGAGCCCCGCGCCAAGCCCTGGGGGATGGAAGGAATTCCCGAGCACTTCGAGTTTGATCAACTTGCCGACGACTACGAACACCTGGCCCCACAGCTGTCTGCAGCGGCGCGAAGGCTACCCGGTCTCGACGAAGCGGGGATTCGGCTCTTCTTTAACGGCCCAGAGAGCTTTACACCCGACAACCGTTACCTGCTGGGCGAAGCCCCGGAGTTAAGAAACTTTTTCGTCGCTGCGGGCTTCAATTCTATTGGGATCCAGTCCGCCGGCGGAGCGGGTAAGGTTCTGGCCGATTGGATTTGCGATGGTCGGTCGCCCATGGATCTCTGGGACGTTGACCTGCGTCGGATGATGCCCTTTCAGGGCGATGCCGAATACCTGAGGGAACGTTGCGTTGAGGCGCCTGGTCTTCTCTACGCCATGCATTGGCCGTTTCGGCAAGCCGAAACCGCACGTGATATTGCGCACTCGCCCTTCCACGCCCGGCTCGAAGCGTCGCGCGCTTGTTTTGGGGAGCTTGCAGGCTGGGAAAGGCCCAACTGGTTCGCCCCGGAAGGGGTCGAAGCCCGTTACCAATATTCCTGGGGCCGACAGAACTGGTTCGACTACTCGGCGGCGGAACATCGAGCCGTTCGCGAAGCCGTCGGATTGTTTGATCAAACGTCCTTCAGCAAGTTTCGCATCGAGGGTCCCGATGCAGGCCGCTGGCTGGGTCAGATATGCGCAAACGACATCGATGTGAACATCGGTCGAGTCGTTTACACGCCCTGGCTCAACGAACAGGGCGGCATCGAGGCGGATCTGACCGTGACGCGGCTTGCGGACGACTGCTTCTGGGTGGTGAGTCCCCCCGCGACACGCATTCGGGACCTCGCGTGGCTCGAGAGCCACATCGAGCCCCAGACCCGAGTAAAGATTCACGATGTCACTTGCGATTACGCAGTTCTGGGCGTCATGGGGCCTCACTCCCGTTCATGCCTGTCCGCCATCTCGGGCTCCAGTTTAGCGAACGCGGATTTTCCCTTCGCGACCTCTCAACAGATCCAAATCGCCGGGGCCAGCGTCCTGGCTCTCCGTATCACCTACGTGGGAGAGCTGGGCTGGGAACTCTATATACCCTGGGCCAAAGCCTTGGGGGTTTACGATGCAATCATGAAGGCTGGCGAATCCTTCGGCCTTCGCTTGGCGGGTTTTCACGCGATGAACTCTCTTCGTCTCGAGAAGGGATACCGCCACTGGGGTCATGACATGACGTCAGACGACAACCCACTCGAAGCGGGCTTGGGGTTTGCAGTGGCGATGGAAAAGGCGGGTGGGTTTCTTGGCCGCGAAGCGCTTGAGCGCGAGAAGAAACGAGTCTTGACCCAGCGACTGGTCGGTTTTGTGCTTGAGGATCCCGAGCCGATGCTCTACCACGATGAGCCGATCTGGCGGAACGGCGAACGGGTCGGGCAGATTGGCTCAGGCATGTATGGCCACACCCTAGGCCGCTCGCTGGGTCTCGGGATGGTAAAGGCTGAAAATGGCGTGACCCGCGAGTTCATTCGCTCTGGTCAGTACGAAATCGAGATTGCAGGGCAGCGTGTGGCTGCCCGGGCATCACTGCGCCCCTTCTACGATCCGGAAAGCAAGAAGGTCCGCTCTTGAAGGAGCGTAGGCGGCAACCGGCAGGGACCTCGTTTGCCTTGAGACCCGTGAATCGGGTTCGCCACGGGATTCTTACAAGGGAATTTGCCTCGGATCGATACTCCGACCTCGCGTCACGAATGCGATTGGGCGGCCGACTCGAAGAACCGCCCCATCATTCCGACTTAACTTGAATCTCGGTCAAGGCCTCAAACCAAGCCGCTTCCACTGCCGGGGCCGCGCTCTGCTTGTTTGATGCCTCGATCCAGAGCTTCGTGGGCTGGATGAGTGGGAGGTGGACATCGTGAACTCGCGCTGGTTCGTCTCCAGTGATCCGGTTGAGTTGCACGTCAAGCGACGGGAACTGCCTGAGGCAGTCCGCATGCGGGGCGAGGATCGCCGGCTCTTCAGAGTACATAAAGTAGAGAATCTCCAGCGGGGGCGAGCCGAGCTCCGCGAGGGTCTCCTGGCTCGCAATAACCTCTACATCGATCCCGTCGTAGCCAACGCCGCCGCCGATCCTTAAATCGTGCGAAGCAAGCGAGATCAATGCACGCTGGGCCATCACTGAACCCTCTGAGAATCCGAGCAGATAAATTTTCTCAAGTGGAATTCTATTGCGGTGATGGAGATCCAAAACGATACGCTCGATCCGGTCGACGTACTCATCAAAAAACGGTGCCCAGGCCTTCATCTGTTCGCCTTCCGGATCTGCATAACATGAGCCGGGAGCGTTAGGAGGAAGAGGCGGTAACCACGCAGACATGAACTGAGCCCGGAAAGCGTTCGGAGTGGGCGGTCCGTATTCTGGGGCATCCTCGTCGGACCCGGGGCAGAAAATTCTTAGGTCGAACAGAGGAAGGGCCTGGGGAAACACAGCGAGACCGCCTCCCAATTCGTTCAGCAGCCTCGTCACGAAGGCAATCTGAGCATAAGCCGCCCCGTTTCCCACGATCTGAGCGGCGCCGTGTAAAAAAATAAAACCGTATTGCGACGAAGACGAACCCGACCTCGGACCCGTTCGCAAGAACCAGTCTTCTCCTTGCTGCCAATTCCCAACACCGTTCGAATAGGTGCGCCTTAGGAATACGGGCTGATCGTCGAGCACCAATTCCCGTTTACACGTATCCCGTGCAGCAGCGCTCCTATCGGTCGATTGGATCCCGCCTTCCGGCACGGTCAGTGTGGTGAATACTTCATGTGTGCGAATCACGGAAGTGGCGCCTTGATCGCCACACGAGGCGGTCAAGAGCAAAAGACTGGCGAGAAAGGAGAAGGGAGCTCTCATGGCGAAAGCGTTGCATGGCTTCCCCCGACCCGCTACGGGAATCCCTCGCTCGTTTAACGATTTAACACAGGCCCTATGCCCGGAAGTTATGTCAGAACCCAGCGCAAATAGTTTATCCTGCGCGCGACGCTGAGCGTTTAGATCGCCTTCGCGATCTCCGCCTGACCCAGATAATCGTTTTAAAAAGTCGTTGGCGCGGGTGGGTCCGGTGGCTCATCGCTCGCCAAACCATTGAGTGTGCCGCTGTTCCCCCTCAAGGCCGTTTACCACGCTGTTTTCGAGCGCCGCCCAACCGATATGGAGCGCGATTGCCCCGAGGTTCCCTCATTCGTATTTTGCTTAGAGGTAGGAAGGCCGCTTGATGAGTGAAATGCGAATCGGATTCGGAGCTGACTTCGCTGGTCCGTGACGTCCCGAAACGGCCCATTTCTCTCTCTGGGAGAGCCGGACTCTATGAGTTCGGTGACCTCACGACGAAGGAGCCGTGCGACAGTTGGGTTCGCGATTTCAACAAAAGCCGGCCTCTAGGATTCGGCGAGATCGCTCCTGAGAGCATCGGCCGCCCGCCCGGTCACACTGCGCCTCATCGAAACAGGGTACGGTGCCCAGGCCCCAGGGTGAAGAACCGGCTACGGACTTTGGAATAGAGTTCCAGCGCGTGCGTAATGCTTCGATCGGCAAAGCCCCGTGCCGGAAGACGCTTTACCTTATTGAGAGGATCCAGCCTTCATGAAGGGTTCGGCGTGGGCGCCCACCCGGGTACGAACCGCGTAAATGGAAGTGCTGGCCGCTACGTAAAGCGTGTGCCAGTCCGGCGCGCCCCAATGCAAGTTACCCACGTGTTCGGGGATTTCCACGACACCCAGCTGTTCGCCATGGGGGTTGAATATCCAGAGTCCCTTCGGACCCGTGACCCAGATGTTGCCCTGCTCATCGCATTTCATGCCATCGGGGATTCCGCTTTCGAGCTCGCCGATTCCGATATTGTCCGCAAAGCGCTGACCTTTGGAGAGGCTGCCATCATTTGCAACGCTGTAGACATCAATCAGGGCTCCGGGCGAATCGTTGATGTAGAGCAGGGATTCATCGGGCGAGAAGCACAGCCCATTTGGCTGCTGATAGCGCCCACGCTCGACGATAAGTTCAATGTCTCTGTCCGGAGTCACGCGGAACACGCCCTGGAAGTCCAACTCTTGTTCTCGTTCCTCGCCAAATCCGGGCATGCGGCCGTACCCGGGGTCAGAAAAATAGATTGACCCATCCGATCGAACGCAGACATCGTTCGGGCTGTTGAGTTCCTTGCCCTCAAAGTGCGAGGCCAGCACCTCGCGTTTGCCATCCGCTTTCTCAAGAAGGAGCGAGGAAGTCAGGTGTTCGCAGACGACGAGATTTAAGTCGCCGTCATAGGTCATGCCGTTGCATTTTTCGGAAGGGTTTCGTGTTTCGACGACCTGTCCATTGGCCGTGTACCTGCGGCGCACGTTCCCCGGAACGTCCGAGAAAAGAAGATGCTGGTCGCGGGGATGCCAGACGGGCCCTTCAGTGAATACGAAGCCCGTCGCGACGCGCTGGATCTCCACGTCCTTGTCGATAAGTTTCCAGATTTCTTCCGAGTGGGCCTTGATCACAATGGTGCATCCTTCTTTTTTGGGTCTGCGTGGTTCCAGCGCATCAGTGAGATCGAAGTAGGCTCATCACAGAATATGGCTCAATCGGAACGCGATCAGCTGTCGAGGTCCCACGATGGAGAATCGGCTACGGCCTTTGGAACAAAGTTCCAGCGCTCGCGTAATGCTTCCAGCGGTTCGGATGCGACTGTGAAGAAGTCGAACTTATGGTAGGTGTCGAACGTGCATTCGCGCCCTCGCCGCAGTGCATCCGCGACCCGCTCCGGCCCTCCTGGTGTTTCAAGAATGTGATCCTTATGGAGACCGGTCAGGGCGCTGGGCATGATGCCGCCCTGATAGAACGCAAGTTGACCAGCAACGAAGGTGAGCGCTGCACCAGGGTCGTCCGTCGTCGTCATGCGAAAGGCGCCGACCTCAACCTCTCCCATCGGGGTTGTGCCATAGTCGCATAGGACATGAACCCAGTCGTGATGTGACTCGGCTTTACTGACCGCGCCAGGGGTGCCCGGGTAGGCGAAGCCGCGCTGGTGGTAGAATTCCCAGACGCTTCGACCCAGGCTTCCAGGGGGGCAGTGCTCCAGAGCCGCCCATTGGGCGCTCTCTTCTGGGTCGGGGGTGATCGTCATGGCGAACGCTCGGGCACCGTCCGCTTCGATGAGCGAGGTGAAAGCCGGATCCATGTCTGCGCAGGCACCCCAAAAGCCATTACGGTAGAGATCAAATTGCGCACGGGCCTGGGCGCCCCGAGCGAGCTCGCGGGCGACCTTCAGGTCACTTTCCTTCACGCCCAGGTAAGCGGCCCAGCGATCGATCGCGTCGCTCAATTCCGCTGGAAGCTCGTGCAGGCAAAGCTCGCAGATGAGCATCAGATCAACTATTTCGCGGCGTTCTGGGGCATTGGGAAACGCAGCTGCGACTTCCTCCATCGTCGCCGCAGGCAGGGTGCGAAAGTCGTCATCGAAATTGAAGAGAGCGGCGAAGATCGCACCCAGCAACCGTGGCTGAACGTCCAGTACCCAACCGCTTTCCCGGCAAGCGCCGACAATCGCGGCGGCCATCATCGGTGCTTGAGATGTCTTGATGTGTTTGAAAAACATCGCTCTATTTTACACATTCAGCATCCGCCGACGAGAGGTCGAACGAAACGGATTAGCTGCCCGAAGCCCTAGGGAATTGGACCAAAATCTTGGAAACAGCTTCGTTGATCAACCTCTGAGAGTCGTCACTTCGAGACAAGCGTTTCGAGGCCCAGCCAACCCAGACCGCTTGCTCCGTTTTTTGGTCGTAGACTTCAATGCTCAGAGTACCCTGGGTGTATTGCTGAACACTCACACTCGAACCTGTATACCATCCTCCGTAGCGATAGCGGCGGGGAAAGGGATGGGTCGTGATCGATGTCGGAGTCTGGTGTACCCGAACCTTTTCTTCGGACCCCACGCTATACGCTACGGCGAGATCGGCCTCATCCGCATTTTGCACGAGCGTGTAGCCCTTGGCTTGAAGATATCGGTCTACTGCTCGCCTGAGCCTTTGGTCATCGAGGGCGCTGACAAAGCTTTGGGCTCCCGTGCCCTGCTTCGCCCGAGCCAGGGGCGCAGGTCCCACCCAAGCAAAAGTGCGGAATTGACTGAAATCAGCCTTGGGGTCAAGGTCGAAGCTCGTTCGAATCGGGTTGGCGCAAGCCAACGCAATGCAGCCGAAGGCACACGATAAAAGTAGAAGCTGTTGGTGAACTCGAACCATCATTCATAATCCTCAAGAGTGGGAGAAGTGAGAGTAACGTAAATCAGATAAAAAACGGTCGGATTAAGTCCTCGCCGGCAGGGCCACTTCTCTTGTGTAGACTGTCTGCATGATTTACCCGCATTCGAACGAAACGCAGACAAGATGGGATCGCGGAGACTTCAAGGTCCAGCTCAATCAGCCGAATAATCCACGTCCGATGGGCTTCTGTGATGGCTCAGCTGCGGATGAATCCCAGTTGCTTGAGAGGGCCGAATCGGAGGGGGCTGAGGACGCGCGTATCGAGAAAAGGAAGCTGAAATCAGGACGGGAGACTTGGACCCTTTATGGGGTGAGTTGATCGGGTTGCGGTTCAAATATCGGCGCTGCCCCTTAGGCCGGCGGGCAATACAAAAATCGCAAAGGTCGCTGGGGGATTGCTCGCCCCTACCTTGGCTCTTTGGTTCGTTTTGACTCCGATTGGACCACTGCCTGGTCGATTTAGCCGCCGAGCCCCCTTGGACTGGCCTGGCAAAGCTTCAGTTTATGAGATTTGACTTCGGGTGCCTGGAATCTTGCCGAAGGTCGTGATTCTCTGGGCGATCCAGTTTGAGGATGAACCTGATGTCTTCAGGAGCAGCTTTTTGATTGTCTCGCACTCAGTGGGGTTGGGAGAGAAGAGCATGGAGATTCGAAGATTCGAGCCGGCTGACCAAGGCACTGTGGTCGAACTCTGGCAGCGTTGCGGATTGGTAGCACCTGGAAATGATCCTGTGATGGATATACAGCGCAAGCTGACTCACGATGCCGACTTGCTTTTGGTCGGCCTCGTTGAAGAAGATATTGTGGCGAGTGTGATGGTGGGTTACGAGGGGCATAGAGGTTGGATCAACTATCTGGCGGTGGATCCCGATCGGCGTGGGCAGGGTCTGGGTCGCCGCATGATGGAGAGTGCTGAAGAGAGGCTGGCAAACCTAGGCTGTCCAAAGATCAACCTCCAGGTTCGAGGCGATAACAACGCTGTGGTCGATTTCTATCGCTCACTTGGCTACCAGGTTGAAGATCGTATCAGTCTGGGGAAGCGACTCGGGCAGGTTGAGCCTGGCAGCGAGTAGTGAGGGTTTGTTTCCGTCCCTGTGCTTTCAGGCCGAAGGCGACTGGCGGAAGGAGTAGGCCGCCGGTGGGTTCCGGGACCGCGGTGGCCACAATGGTGTCGGCCTGCGGGTAGGGCGGATAGGAATTTCAAAGTCCCATTTTACAGGCTAGGCCACACAAGCTGGATCCAGATATGACGTCCGAGTATGGGCTCTATATCAAATCCCTAGCAAGAGACCCGTGGTGGGCCGGTTTTC
>JAQWNI010000024.1 GCA_029268645.1 Myxococcota bacterium | reverse complement strand
TGGGTATTTTTTTTCATCACGAGATGGCGCAGACGCCGCTGTATCCGCGCTGGATTTTGTTTTTTTGCGAGGTTGCTGCTGAGGAGGGGGGCGCCTCGCCGATTTGCCGCTCAGATGTTCTCTACGAAAAGTTGGCCAGTGATCGGCCTCAATTTATTCGTGATTGTGAGAAGAAGGGGCTTCGCTACAGCCACGTGATGCCCGCAGAGAATGACGCCCAGAGTGGTCTCGGGAGGAGTTGGCGTGAAACCTTGGCTGTTCAGAGTAAGTCCGAGGCCGAGAGCCGGCTCGCCGCATTGGGATACGAATGGGCTTGGGAAAAGGACGATTGCCTTCGTACGACGTCGCCCCCCCTGCCCGCAATCAAGCGCCTGGGCCCAGCTCGGAAAAGTTTTTTCAATCAGCTGATCGCGGCCTATAAGGGCTGGCAGGACGAGAGGAACGACCCCTCCTCCGCAATCAGGCATGGGGATGACTCCGCACTGGACGCTGAAGCGGTTCGGTATGCAATTGACGTGGCTGACGGCCTGGCGTTCGATATCCCTTGGCAGCCCGGTGATTTTGCGATCGTGGACAATCGAGTGGTTATGCACGCCCGGGGCCCGTTCAAAGGAACACGCCGGGTTTTTGCCTCCTTGGCAGGCATGGAACGCCAGTCGTTCTCGATCACCCAGGCGTGACGAGGTAATCCGCTTTTCGGAGAACGGACTTAGCTGGCTGGCTGATCAGTTGCCGTGTCGGCGAGATTTGACATAGCCCAGTGCCGTGAGCGATCCGATCAGTGCCAGCGTAGCCAAGGGCTGCAAGGCGGGAACTGCGGGTGCCCCGGTGAGCCACGTGAAGTAGTAGGTATCGATCGCGTGCTCGGCCAGCACAACGTAAGAAGCCGCGGTGGGGTGGATGGCGTCAGCAAATGCCGCGGGATCTCCTCCGACCGACGGGTCGCCGCCTTGCAGAGGTTGGTAAAGCGGCCAGTTGCCTGGTTCGGGAGTTGTTCCCGGGGAAAAAAGTCCTCCAAAGCCTAGGCGGCTGTGCAGAAGACCGAGCTGGTTGAGTACGTAGTAATCCGAGATTCCGGAAGCCGCGTTGATCAGAAGCGAAGTGAGAAGGGCTTGTCCCACATTGTTTTCACCTCCAGGGGTGTAGTCGTAAGTCCCGATGGTGATTTTCGCATTGGGTTGAAGAGACACAATATGATCGACGACCGTGATTTGGTCGGCGATGATCTGGTTGGCGAGCGCAAGGAGGTCCGTTCCGGTGGCTGCACCCAGGAAGTCATTCCCGCCCATTGAAAGATGAAATATATCGAGGGTCGGATCGGCGTTAATCTTTGCGGTAATGAGATTCAGAAATGGCTGGGTGGCCCATTGGGCGGCCGTCGTGCCACCAATGGTTGTGCTGCCCCCTTCAACACCGAATTGAGAGAGGCCCTTATTGGCTAAAGCTGTTTGAAAGGAACCGGCGAACCAGGCTTGGGCGACCCACGAATCTCCGATGAGAAGGATACGCGGCGTTTGCGCCTGAGCTCCGCCGGCTAACCAAAGGCTGGCGAAAAGGAAAGCGAGCAGATGCGGCAGGGCCTTTTTGAGTCGCCCTGGGCGGGGGGCCAAAGTGTCTCGCACGCGACTTGCTTTCTGAGGGCTGTTTTCAATCACTCAACCATTGTAGTGCCCTGAGTCGGCGAGTGAGTAGATTCATATTCAGCGAAGCTGAATCTTTTGCGTTGGCCGGGTGTTCTGTCAGAATTTGGATTGGTCGAGGGCAAAGGGGTCGCTGGGCCGAAGGGGATTGGTCCCGCATGATCCGGTGAAGTACGGAGGCATGAAATGCAAGCAGTGAAGGGAGATCCCGTGGCCTTCGTGACCGGCGCCAGTCGAGGAATTGGCAAAGCTGGCGCGTTGGCCTTAGCGGATGCAGGGTACGACGTCGTACTCACTGCGCGTACCCTGTCGCCGGGTGAGCGCTATGACTACGCGGCCACGGAGGCCGAATCCGGAACGGCCCGCTCGATGCCGGGGAGTCTGGAAGAGACCGCAGCGATGGTTCGGGCCCGGGGGCAGCAGGCACTGCCTATTCGCTTGGACTTAACCGACAGGGCCACTCTTCGGTCGGCGGTCGAGACTGCACTCGATGAATGGGGGCGCATCGATGTGCTGTATAACAATGGCATCTACCAAGGCCCCGGGCTCATGGACTCTTTCCTCGACTTGCCAGACAGCAGATTAGAATCTGTATTTGAAGGCAATTTCTTCGCCCAGTTTCATCTGACCCGAATCGTGCTCGATCACATGTTGGCGCGCGGTTCCGGCGCGATTGTCAATATGACTTCCCAGGCGGCCGTCAGCGATCCTCCGGCGCCGACGGGCGCGGGGGGCTGGGGTTTTGCGTACGCGGCCTCAAAAGGCGCCTTTCATAGGATGGCTGGTTTGCTTCACGTGGAGTTGAATGCCCGGGGCATTCGGGCCTATAACATTGACCCCGGTCATGTAGCCACTGAAGCCTTGAAGGAAATTCTCGGACCCGGCAGTCCGGTGTTGCAGCGGCAGCTAGAACAAGGAACGCCTGTTGAGGCCCCCGCCGCGACGCTCGTCTGGCTCCTTACGACCGAGGAGGGCAAGCGGCGAAGCGGTGAAACTTTCTATGCCCCAGACTTTTGTGCCGAGCGAGGTCTCGTGCCGGGTTGGCCTCGCGAACTTTAACTTTCGGCACCGCTCGCCCAGCTGGGGGTCGGGCAAATCGAATTGTTTGCCCCCCAAGTGATCCGTAGTCTCACTTAGGAGTGGGGGCCGCGTCGATCATTCCGTGGATTTTTCGAAGAGTTCTTGGCTCGAAACATAAGAAAAATCCCCGATGAATCGTTTCTCTCCATAGGATGAGAGATGGGAAGGGGAACTGTGATGAAAACACTTGCTCAAAGTGACCGAGGGCTTAGACGGATGTGGTTGTGGGTCTGTCTGATGGGTTTGCTCGCTTGGGGTCTCATTGGATCGGACCAAACCGCACAGGCAGGGAGTTTTGTTCCCGGCCAATACTTCTTACTCGATCATCCGGACGGCGCGATATCGCCGCCGCCATACGGATTGAGAATGGACTCCCTGGGATACACGTTCAGTGTCGAATTGAACGGGGCCCAAGTCGTGCTTGATTGGACGGGTGGGTCCACTGCCACGTTAATCGGAACCCTTTGGAACAATCAAACTTCCGAGCTGTGGTCCGTCGACTATGAGATCACGGGGATTGCCGCTGCACCGGCCAGTCTCGGCTTTACCGCGACCGGCGGAAACGGATCTTTAATCGATCCATCTTTAAGCGCAACATCTCTTTTGGGCAAGCAGGATGGCACGGGTTCAGCCTTTACTCTTTTGGCCGATGGTCACCGACTGGGAGGGCATCCTGCGTCGGGCGGACCCGATACACCTGTCGCTCGGGGATGGATTCAGGGTTCAGGCACCAACGATTGGTTGGCCGTGGTGACTCCGATTCCAGAGCCCAGCACCGGCCTGCTTCTCGCGCTGGGGCTGATCGGTCTCGGCGGTTTTCGCCGGCGCCAATGACCCCGATTCTCATCTAGAGCCTACGCCCTCCACAGGTATCTCCTCCGCATGCCTTGCGGAGGAGCTGCCTGTGGGTGTGTTTTTGTTGACAGCACACGCAGTCGCGTACTTAAATAGGCTTGCACATCCAGTGCGATAATCACCTCGATCTGCGTGACTCCGTTGATTTGCGATCGAAGTCAAAAGCAACCATGATGGGGCCATGGAACAGCTCTTCTCGAAAAGCCCTCACTGTTTCCGCTTTGTCTTTGAGCTCATGCTTTTTCGGTTGACTCATTTGAGGATGGGGGGTTGAGCGTTCAGGCTGCGTTGGCGCCGCTGGCGGGCGTCCGAGTTCTCGAACTCTCGAGAGTGATCGCCGGTCCTTATTTAGGCAGGCTTCTCGCGGACCTTGGTGCCGAGGTGGTCAAAATCGAACCGCCAGAAGGCGATCAGTCCCGGCAGATTGCGCCAAAATGGGATCGCGGGATGTCGGGTATGTTTATCTCGATGAACGCGGGGAAACGGGGTTTATGCCTCGACTTCAAGGCCGATGGCGCGCGGGACCTCGTTCTCGACTTGGTGCGTCAGGCCGACGTCGTGATCGAAAATTTTAGGCCCGGCGTGGCCGATCGCTTAGGTATCGGCTGGTCGGCGATTCATTCGGCTCATCCCCGGGCTGTGTTGGTTTCGATTAATGGCTTCGGGCATGATTCAAGTCTGCGCGACCGGCGCGCTTATGCCCAGATCATTCACGCTGCATCCGGAGTTCTTCACGATCAGGCCGATTATGTCAAAGGCCCCGTTCAGCATATTGCGCAGGCCTACGCGGATACGACGACCGCTCTGCATGCAGGCATCGCGCTTTTGTCTGCCCTGCGCGAGGCTGAAACCACTGGCCAAGGACGTCATGTCGAAGTCGCGATGTACGACAGTGTCTTGAGCACGTATAGCGAGACCGTCAAAGTTCTGAGAGATCCACCCGGGCGGGGGCGAGACGACGAGACAAACGGTCTTTTTGATGCGGGCGCCCACGGAGACATCGTGGTGGCCGGGACATTGCAACATATCTGGGCTCAGCTCTCTCGCTGCTTCGATGAGATAGAGGATCCCTCGCCCAAAGGGGCTGAGATCCCGACGAAGGCTCGTTTGCGAAGAAAAGCGATTTGCGATTGGATGGCTTCCCGTCCGTCTGTTGATGTCTTGGTTCAAGAGATCGAGCGAGCAGGTTTGGCGTGTTCACCGGTCGAATCGCTGACCGAGGCCCTGCGAGGTCCGCTGGGCTCCGAGCGGCGGCTACTGGTCTCGGTCGATGACCGAAAAGGGGGGAGTCGAGAAGTCGTTCGCTCTCCCTACCGCTTCTTCGCAGGGGAAGACGAGCTCGACGCAAAGGCCTGTGAGGTCCGGGGGCCGGCGCCGCGGACCGGCGAGCACAACGAAGAGGTTCTGACTGAATGGCTAGGCTTGACTCCCCGCGCAATTGAGGAATGGCAAGCGCGGGGCGTGCTGCGTAAGGATGTTTCGACTGAAGGCTGATTCGCTTAGGGTCTTGATCGATCCGCGCCGCGTCGATTGAATCGTGGGTGTTGCAAGAAGAGAACGCTGGTCGTCAAAAGAAGCCCCCCGACTCCAATTTGGCCCCAAGGCCCAACCGCAGGGACGGCGTCCACCTGAGGTTGAACGATGAGTTCGAAGGTCTGGCTGCTTTCTCGGGCCGGAGAGCCGTCGTCCGAGACTCGCAGCGTCAAGGAACTCGACCCCAAATCGCTTGGGGCTGGGATACCGCTGAGGCGCCACTGCCCGTCTGCGTCTTCAACGGATGCACTCAGCCAGGGCGGGCCGGCATCGACCGCAAGCGTGAGAGAATCCTCTGGGTTGGGGTCCGTCGGCGTGAGAGTGAGGACGTAAAGCTGATTGGGTACCGCGTTGGGAACGGAGGTGATCCCGAGGGAGGGTGGCGCGTTGGAGGGGGTGAGCGTGATGGCGAAGGTGGCTGGTCCCGCCGTTCCGCCGCGTCCGTCGTTGACTTCGAAAGTGAAGGCGTCCGAGAGCGATTCGCTACCACTATGCTGGTAGGTGACCGAGCCCGAATCAATTTCGTCTTGGGTAAAACCGCTCGCTGGAACGAGCTGTCCCTCGCTAGGGCCCGCCGTCACCGTGTAGATGAGCGTGTCAGCCGGATCAGCATCCGCGGCTTGAAGCATGGCTTGAGTGATCGATACGGCTTCTCCCTGCACGAGGGTGACGCCCGCGTTGACTGCGATTTCGGGTTCATCGTTCGGCGGGGGGGGCTGGACTTGAACCGTTGACGTCGATGTCGCGGTTGCGCCTCCCCTCGCGCGAAAGGTGCTTTCAAGGCTGACATTTCGAGAGATCGTGACGTCGTCAACGCTCCACCCCGATCCTCCAATGCTTGAGTCAGAGGTCATCCTGAATCGAATTAGGCCATTTTTACCCGCGAAGGCGTCTAGCTCGACCTGTGTTTCGATATACCCATCCGAATTGCCAGTGAAGGCGGAGCGCCCAGCGATCGGGCTGTTGTATTCCGTCGAGATCGTGTCGCGATAGCCATTCGTGAGGATCTGCGGCGCCAGATCGTTCCAGGTGCTCCCGCCGTCGGTTGATATTTCGATGACTCCGCCGTCGTACCGATTTTCGGTGTCGAAGCTGTGCCAGAACACAAATTTCATGCCTGCGGTGATGAGGAACCGATCTGCGGTCGTTAGGGTCTGATCGGTGACCGCAGCGGGTTCTGAGGCCAGCCAATGCTGGACACCACTTCGAGGTGCGTCGGAGGATAAGGACCAGTCAAGGGCGCCCTGTTGGTGTGCAAGGGCCCATCCGCTAGAGATTGCCTCCATGTCGTCTGCCAAGATCGTGTCGCTCCCTGGGCCAGCCTCCAGCCGAATCGAGAAGCTTTTCTGTACGGATTCCGCAGCCGCAAGATCGAAGGCCGGCCACGAGACTTGCCTCATCTCAACGACACCGGAGTCACTCGCGGTTCCACTCACGTACTCGGTGCCGGCCGGTACATCGGCGCTCAATAAAATGCCTTCGAGGAGTTCGCTTGATTCGTTGGTGGCTGTGACCGTCAGGGTGACGACTTTTTCGGGCTGTGGTGGGTCTGGGATCAGAGACTGGGCGAGCCGGAGTGCGAGGGGCGGGTCGCAGATCGAACCGGTCAGAATGCCGCGATCACAGAAGGCCTTGATGATGACGTTTCGATTGGCTCCTGCGTTCAGATCCAAGTCAGCCTGGATAAGTTGATTGGCCGCATCGTTCATCGTTGCATTGCATGGAACGAGAAAGTGATGTTCGAGAATGATTTGGTCCGCGGTCGGGCCGCCCAAAGATTCGCGGATATCCCACAACGACCGCGACCAAATTTCGCCGTCGGCATGAACGGAGCCATTCAGGTCGCCAGGGTAGATTTTGTTTCCATCAACTCGTCTCAGACAAGTCGGGTCACTCGAGCTGTAGGCGGCCGCGTCCCATTCGCCCACACAGGCGGCGTGGGCCGATTGATGGCCGCTGTCGCCCACGTCGGCGAAGAAGCTAGCGGCTAGGTAGTCACCAAAGCCCTCTCCCATGGCTCCAGTTTCCCCGCCAGACCAACACGCATTCTGGTCGTGATGGATTGCATGGGCGAACTCATGAACGATGATGTCGGCGTCTTCCCCGTCGTCCACTCCTCCTCGGCCGAAGTGAATTGCATCGTCTCCCGTCGAGTAGAAAGAGTTGTCCTGAAAATTCCAATGCGCATGGGCGAGGGTGGGTCGGTCGCGAATTCCGTTGGGTACGCCCACATCATCGTTGAATCCCAGTGATTCGATATAACGGACCAAAGCGTCGACCGTGGCATAGATCACGACCTGTTCGAATTGATCCTGATCGCGAGCATAATCGTAGATCCGGCTCGGCTCGACCGCGTCCGGCACGTTTCGCCCACCGGGCAAGGAGACGAGGTCGACGAATTCACCGCGAAGCGTATCGTAGCCCTCGTCGAGGCCCAGTAGATCGACGCGAACGCGTTCACCGTTAAGGATGGCCGAAGCGCTGTCGTTATTGTCGGCCAAATTCGTATTGCCGGAGCTTTGAATCGGGTTGGGCCGGTAGATGAGGCCGCTTCCCTGGGTGGCGAAGAGAATGCGATTCTCTTGAAGGGTCACTTTGCGGGTTTCATCGTCGATCAGAGTGAAGAAATCGCCCAGGGGTTCCTCGGAAAAAACCGTCACGCGCCAAGTCAAACGCGCTTCGTCGCCGGGTGCGCGGACCCAAACGAGCTCCTCGGTGGAGGCTTGCCTCAGAGAAGAGACCGCGGCCCGCGTTCGGGCGATTTCGTCCGCTTCGGCGGACGAAAGGCTGGGTTGGGCAGGACCAACGGGGACCAGGGCGCGGTAGTCGCTGTAAACGGTGTTGACTGCACCGTCGGGGCCTTGGTTGACTGAGATGTGAGCATCGTGAACGGGCAGACCTTGAAGGCTTTGCACGAAAAGCGTACGGGTCGAAACGAGCCCGTGCTTGACTTCGATGGTGTCGAGGTCAGCGAGGTCGGGTTGAAGGCCCAGCTCGTCTGCGCGATGGCGAAGGAAAGCACGAGCCCCTTCCTCGCCTCGTGGGAAAGGACCTTCCGAAGCGCAGCCCTGCAGTCGACTTCGGCCAGAGGTGTCTTGGTCCATCAAGCAGGTTTGGGACATTCCGCCAAGGAAGCCAGGATCGGTGGGCGTGTTTTTTGGGCGAGTCGATGGGGTAGCGGGCAACGCCTGGGGCGGGTTTAGCGGCCGGGTTGTTCCGCTGTGAGGCTGCCGGAAGGTGGTTTCTCCGGGGCCCTTGCCGAGATGGGTCTTGACCCCCGAGGGCGTTTGATGTGCGTTCGGCCTCAATACGTCCGAGCCGAGGGCCCAGAGTCCCCCCGTCAACAGGAATATGGCGAAGAAGAATTTGATCGGGGTTCGTCTGCCCAAGGCCGATTGACTCCAAGACGTGGGGTTTTGTCGGCTCCCGGTGAATCCAGTCTGTACAAAGAACCGTTTCGGCGGAGGGTATCACGACTGAATCAGTCGAGTCCGGACTCGTTAAGGCACTTTTGTCCCTCTCGTGGTCCGCATTTTCCTTACCCAAGCGGCGACTTCAAGGCGGAGATGGGTTCCGAGATAGCGAAGGAACCCCAGGGGGCTGCGCCGAATCTTGCGGATGATGAGTCGACGTAGATGACGGGTTCCCTCATAAGAACCCTCACGTTGGCCGTGTCCTTTATGAAGCGCAATGTTTGGAACGTCGATCACGTCGAGGGGCAACTCGAAGCGAAAAGATTCTGAACGGGGCAGCAAGCACGTGTCCTCGTTACAGGCTTGGTATCGAACGTCGACCTCGAGGGTCATAGAGGGCTGGTCCAGGGGGCGTACTTCGCTGGCGATGACGCCTGTGGGAAAAAAGGGAAGTTGGAAATCTACCTGCCCGCTCCAGACATTCAGCTCGATATCGGGCTCTTTGAGTCTCAACGGATGTGACGCCGGGGCAATGGTTGTTAACACCTCTAGACCTGGCTGGGGTCGGATGGAAATGTTGACGGGCACCATGCCCTGGGGAACCGGCGGGCCATAGAGATGAAGTCCCGCGCTGAGTTCGAAGCGGACGACGAGGTGCCGAATGATGCCTTGCCGGATGCTGGCTTGGCCTCCGCGAATGGCGGCGGTGACCCGGACCTCTGGAGTTTCCGCTGTGGATTGCGGGCTCTCCGGCGACAGGCTGACCCGGCCAAGGGCTGCATCGATCAAGAGCTCGGGGCTATCGCGCTTTTTGTAGGAGTCATGGAAGAATTTTGCGACGACGATCCCTTGCTCGTCGATGACGTAGCTCCCGGGATAGGGGATCCCATGAAGCATGATGTCTCCAGGACGGATTTGATCGTTGAGGATTCCGTACTCTCGGATGACCCGAGAGTCCACGTCGGAAAGAAGCGGATAGGGTATGCCGCGTTCACGGCTGAATTCGGCCAGCACCTCTTGGTCGTCATAAGAGATGGCGTAAAGGCGAATCCCTTGACGCTCGAATTCAGGGTAGGCGTCGCGCAGCTCACCGAGCTGCGTCCAGCAAGGCGGTCACCAGACAGCTGATCGGTAAAAGACGACGACGGCTTTGTGTCCTTTCCGATCTGCGTGCAGCTGAATTAGATTTCCGCTGGAATCGGGCAGAGAGAAGTCCGGGAGTGGCTCTCCGATTTTGGGGCCGGTGGGGTGCCCCGTCGGCAACCCAAGCCGTCCGGGGTGGCCGAGCGGTGCCGGGGCATCGAATCCGTGTTCATCTCTCTCGGTCGTCATCGGGTGTCCTGTGGGTTACGGAGGCAGACGGAGCATTTGCTCTCGTCTTGACTCACAACATTCAGCTTCGGGGTTCGTAGGTTCCGAGGCAGCCCATGATCATCTTGAGATCCAAGTATGTCTTAAAGCCTGGCCCGTCCGCTTCGCAGAGGAGAGGAATGGCATTGATGCAATGAAATGCGGTTGTACTGAGTCCCTGGGCCACCCGCTCGTCGTGAGTGAGCTCTGGTGGAAAGTCGATGTCGATATTCAAATTGACGTCGCCCTCCAGCGCAATCCGCCAGCCCGACTCACGAGGAATGTCCATCTTACGTTGTAGGCGGGTCTGTCGGATGTCGTCGATGTACCAAATTTGTTCTTGAATGATCTCGACCCCCGCCTCTGTCTGTCCGGTATGCCGGTAGTGATTTAAGGCGATTGTTCCTTCTTTGACGATTCCTACAGCCGTTTCGATATCTTGATTCGCGAAAATGTAGTCGTGCTCAACGTCATAGGATGTCACGCGGGTGCCGAGGCCTTCGGCCACCATGTCGATGGATTCGAACCAGTTTTTGGCCAACATTTCTTTCAGGGGGTTTCCCTCAGCCTCTTGCGCTGTCGCCCCCATATTCATCACGAGTTTCATGACGCCCTCGGAGCTGTACGTCCGGCAGTCGCCACACTCAGTCATACGGATTCGATCAATTTGATTGCACCAACCACTGAATGTCAGTGGAAACCGTTCGGCAATTCCGCCCGGATTACATCCAGCGGAAAGGAAGTTGACGCCTCCTCGTCGGGCCGCCGAGTCGATCATGTCCGCGATGTCGGGCGTCTGGACGAAGGGGTAGAAATAGGGGCAGGGCGTAACGACGTGCTTTCCTGCCTCGAGAATTTGGCAGATATCGTCGGGGCTCCAGGGCAGGGGGCAGTACACGACACAGTCAGCGTCACTTTTGAGGACAGCCTCGACGTCTCGTTGGGCAATCACGCCGGTTTTCTTGGTGCCGATGATCTCTCCGGCATCGAGCCCTTCCTTTTCTTCGCTGTAGACCTTGACCCCAACCAATTCGAGTTTGGGGTGTCTGAGGATGCCTTTTAGCGCGGATTTTCCGACCACACCGGTGGCCCACTGGAAAACTTTGTAGTGGCTCACGGTCTCCTCCGTTTCCTTCACGAATCTCGATTTCCAGTGTGGCACAATTAGCCTGGCAATACTTTTTTAAGAAAATCAGTGGGTGAAAGAAGCACCTCAGATCCGATCTGGATCTCGAGGTAAGGCCAGTTTAGTGGCAGAGAAAAAGATGGAGGAAAGCGTGCTTCTTGAACACGGTGATCGGGAGGGGCGGCTCAGCCGGCGCCGCTTTGTTCAGGGCATGTTGGCTCTCGGGATCGTCGGTCGGACGCTTTGGGCATCTGGTGATGCGCGGGCAGCGATCGATGCGGGTAAAGAGGCTTTGAATCCGTCTACCTGGCCTGCCATGAGGTATACGACACTCGGCCGAACGCAATTCAGGGCCAGTCGCCTCGTTATGGGATGCGGCGCAAGCTTGATGCTCCGAGGTCGAGAGGAGTTGCTCGAGACTGCCTTTGCAGCGGGGGTCAACGTCTACGATGTAGGCTATCGAGGTTACTACCGCTGGGCCGAGCGCAATTTGGCTTCATTCTTGAAGCGGCGACGAGATCAAATATTTCTGATTTCGAAGGCCGTGGCCGAGGTCGAAGTTGAGCCGCATGTGAATGTGACCCGTGAGCAGGCGCAAGAAGCAGCCCAAATCTGGTCCCGTCGGCTCGATCAGAGTCTTGAGGATCTTCAGGTTGATTATGTTGACGCCTATTACCTGATGGCCAGTGACAACCCATCTCTGATTCAAAGTGAAGAAATACTCAGAGCCTTCGAGGTCGCCCGAGAGGCGGGTAAGGTGAAGCACCTGGGTCTCAGTACCCATCGAAACGCAGCTCGAGTCTTGGAGACGGCCGCTGCCACAGGCCGGTACGACCTTGCGATGATCGCCGTGACACCCGGAGGCTGGTACGACTGGGAAACGAAGTCGATCCTAAACGGATCTCCGACTCTGCAGCAATTGCAGCCGACGCTGGAGGCAGCTCGGGCCACGGGGATGGCGTTAGTGGGAATGAAAGCAGCCCGTCATCTTTCGGGCCTACCGGTGTTGGGCTGGTGGAAGAAGCTCGATGCCTTCAACGCTTATTATCCGAAGGCCCTGATGGAGGCGAGCCTTTCACCGTTTCAGAGAAGCTACGCCTATGTGTTGGCCCACGGGTTGGATGTCGTCAATGCAGACATCCAGAACACTTCTCAGCTACGGGAGAACTTTATTGCTGCCGCCACTTCGACTCAATACTTTGCTTAGGAGGAAGGGGCTGGGTCGCCCGGGGCGGGTTTGGAGCCGTCTGTCGCTTTTGGAAAAATGGCCCGGCAGAGCCGATCGGAGCCATTGAGAGAAAGTCCGCGACGAATCGACGCTTCGACACAGGTCTCGTAGCGCGGCGGTCCATCTTGATTTTTCCCGATGCCGGGAATCTGGCCAGCTGCTGCGGCTTCGGCTGCTGCGGTCGCGACTTTGGCCTCACGGGCCGCCGCTTGCGCCTGCAGCTGAGCCGCATCGGCCGCGGTACGAAGTTGGGCGGCCTGGCTGGTCGGTGTCGTCGCCGCGGCGGCTGGGCTCAAGGCCGGCTCCGTCGCGGTGTTTGAGGGGGCCTGGCTCGCCTCGATTTCAGCTGCGGTCAGGCCGACATCTTGATTGGTCAGTGTAAGGGGGGCCGAGTCGGCCAAGGCGGGGAAGCTGCCGATCACGATCACTCCAAGGACAAGCCAAGGCAAGCTGCGGAGTGAAGAAAGGGTTCGTTGGTTGATTTTGAGCATGGCCGGATGTCCCTTTGATTAGTTGCGAATCTCCCAAGGGGGAGTGTATCAGGCCGCGGGCTCATCGAGGCTGCTCGATCCGTAGGCATTTGGTCTTGTCGTGGTTGCCGCTAGAAAATCCGTTCTCATGGTGTTTTTCCTGTCAGTGTGTCCAGCTGATCGGGGTAAAACCTAACCCGTTATAGGGTTTTATCCCGTATGGGGGGGGCTCCCTATGGGGTACTCTGGCCGGTGTCAGATGTCGTCGCCTCCGCGGGGCACGCGGCGGGCACTCCCGGCCGGGTCGCTTGATCCGAATCGGGCGGTGTGAGTGATGCGGGCCCAGGGCGATTTGGGGCTCCGCTGTCTGTTTCTTCTCGGTTCTCTGCCTGGGTAAACGCTGTATGTCGGATGAAGAAATTGAGAAAACGTCTGTGGCGTCGGCAGCCAATAGGCCGGAGAAGGCCGATCCGTTAGACGGCATCTTTCGCCCTCGAATTCAACAGCTCTTTATTCATTTCATTGCCATTACGGCCACGGTCTCTCTCTTTGCGGGCTACGTCTATACCTCGCTTAGGACAGACGTTGAACTCGTACTCATGCTGGCTTTTGTCGGTGGCCTGGTGGGCTTCATCCTCTCGTCCCTGGTCGTCTATATCACGGGCTCGGCTCGACTGGGTGCCGGACTGCTTGTGATCACCGGGATCGGAATTACCTTCGCCCCCGCCTATTACGAGGGAGGAATCCGGTCCCCCTACGCGGTCTGGTTCATGGTTGTCCCGTTGGTGGGGGGCTTGATGCTGGGGGCGCGGATCGCCTACCTCGGGGGGGCAGCGGGCCTCTTGGCCACTCTGGCTCTCGCTTTCCTCGATCCGAAACTCCCTCTGGCGGGAAGCAATACGCAAACGACTCCCATGATGGCTCTGAATATGGCCCTGGCCATCACCTTCTGCACTGCCCTGGGGGCCATCGTTTCTCGCTTGATTCGCCGTTCCTCCGGCGAACTGACGGAAGCCCGAAACAAGGAAATCGAAAAAAATCGTTTATATACAATTAACAGAATTATGGAGGCTCAAACTAATGTGCAGACGAGCTTTCCAACGGCACAATTAAGTTTAGTTGGCGCTAATAATGATCCAATTATTGTTGAT
>JAQWNI010000023.1 GCA_029268645.1 Myxococcota bacterium | reverse complement strand
TGCCGTTACCGGACATTGCCCAGGGTGCACTCTGGGCCTTTGGAATTCTTGTCTGCAAGCCTCTTGTAGCCGTTTACTTTTCGAGTTTCATGATCTCAAGCAGTTTAGGAAGTGTTTCTATTTCGTGGCTTGCTTGGCTTGGCGTTCGGGCCATGGGTGTAAGGTGTAGTCGTCTCGAATTCAGACGGATCGCATGCCGACTTACCGCGGAGCGACGACGTCCTTCACAGGGTGGAGGCAGCTGTAAGCATCGCGGAATGCTTTAGATGAGTTGTGCTGCATTCCCCGATACGCTCCTTTGATCGAGAGGCAGGTTTGACTTGTCGCCTCCGTGACAGGAGCCGGAAGTGACAGTGACAGTGACACCGGCCGTGTTTCGATTCACTTCGGCTTTTTGGCCATGGGCCGCTTTGGCGGTTCTGCTCCTTTCGTCTGTACCCAGTCAGGGGGCCGTGACGACGTGTCCCGAAGCGACCACACTCGAAGAGTTGACCCTCTGCTTGATCGATTCGAACCACATGCCCCGCAGAGAGACCAACGGTTTCGTGATTCCGAGCGAAAGCGTGCAGGCCGACTGGCGTCAGGTCACCAGGGAGATGCTCGACGCGAGTCAAGGGGGAGTGTGCGAAGAGATTGTACTGCCCCCTAGCCTGGCCGATCTTTACGAGCTCGTCCTCTTCACAGACACTTCGAACGAAGCCGATTTTTGTGTTCTCGTCGAAATGGCTGAAGTCGGAGACCCGGACAAAAAAGCCTGGGGGACCTTTGTGACGAGTCTGAACCCACAGCGTGAGCTGGCGATTCACATTCCCCATCCCCTCAATGAAGCCCAAACTGCAGTTCAGGGGACAACTGTCTTCAAGGCCACAGGCGCGCGCAGCTTCCTTCTCACGGGCAGCCACCGCAATTCAAACGACAATACCAGCCCCTGTCAGAGCAACTATAAAGAGGCGGATGCCGCCCACAATGTTGAGAATCTCTACCACGCGGCCGCCGAGGCCAGCCTGGATTGGTACGAGGCCCAGGGGCTCTCTGAGGATTTGGTGGCGATTCAGTTTCACGGTATGGCGACCACGACTTGTCCGGGGATCGATGTTTACATGACCTACGGTCGTTCTGCGGGAAACGGCACCCCCACTGCGGGCGACGACTTGCTGACTCTTCAATCCGAACTTGAGGCCAACCATCCAGATGGGTCGGTGGTGGTCCCTGGTGACGCACAAACCTGTGGATTGAACGGCACCACCAACACCCAGGGCCGGCTTCTCAATGGCGTAGCGGAAGAGTCGGTTTGCAACCGGGCGGCTTCGGGCTACACGGGCCGTTTTATACACGTCGAACAGAAGCGGCCCGTTCGAGATCCGAGTGACTGGATCGATTCCGTGGAAGCCACCTGGCCCGTGGGCTGCGCGGCGGACGAGCATTTTGAATTCGGCCTGGCCGGATGGTTCAACGACGCGGCCTCCACCTGCACCACGGGTACCTTCGTGACCGCAACGCCCACAGGCGAAGCGTCGGCGTCAGGGGTGGTGACCCAGGTCGAGGGCGATCACACGTCGGGAGGTGGGAAGGCTCTTTTTACGGCCACCAACACAGGCAACGGGACCAATGACGTGGACGGAGGCGTCTGTATTTTGCAATCGCCGAGCTACCCCGTGGAAGTCGACTCCCTGGCCTCGATCTGGTACTTCCACGGCCAGAGTGACACCGGCGATGATCCAGAGGGCGACTATTTCCGACTCGAGATCTCCACCGACGGGGGGGCAACCTACTTCCCCTTGGCGTCCGTCGGCGACGTAGCCACTGACGCAGAGTGGACCCGGGCCACTTCGTATGTGGCGGCGGGCTCCACCGTGCAGTTTCGCCTTTCGGTCGCCGACGGTCCGTCTGAGGGCAACCTCATGGAAGCGGGAATCGACGACTTGCTGATCTGCCCATCCACCGTCCAGCCGGTTTCGCTTTTTAACCCTCTCGGTTGGGTCGTCTTGGCTTCAGCCTTTGCGGTTTCGGCTCTCCTCTACGGAGGATCACGACGAAGACTCTCCGGTCTAACGTCCTCCGGCGACTGATTCCTGGGAGACACCGACGAGCCCCAATGCCTACCGCAGTCAGTAGTGGCTTCGCCGAGACGAGCGCTAGGGTTGAAGAAACGGACTGTGATCTTTCATACACGAAACTTCAAATACGGACCATCTAAGAGGTCACTGCGAGCCGTTCTTGTGGATGCCGCGGGGTGCGTAAAATGGGGTCAATCGAAATCAGATCTGAACAAGCCGGCGATGAGCCGGCGGTCTATAAGGTCACCGCCGATGCGTTTCGTGGACGCCCCTATGCGGGAGGCAATGAGCAGGATCTCTTGAACCGACTGCGTGAGATTGGGCAGTTGGCCCTATCGCTTGTCGCGATGGACGGGGAGCGGCTGGTGGGCCAGATCACATTTTCTCCCGCCACTCTCAGTGACGGATCTGAACCTTGGTTTGCCCTGGGCCCTGTTTCGGTTGCGCCAGAGTGCCAAAGCCAAGGCATCGGCAGTCAACTCATTCGCGCTGGGCTTGATGAGATCTCGGCGCAAGGTGCATTGGGATGTGTGCTCACCGGCAATCCAGCGTACTACCAACGATTTGGATTTGCTTTGGCGCCGGACAATGTGCCGAAGGAAGAGTCTCGGGAGTTTTTCCAACTAAAGCTCCTGAATTCGGAAACGGCTGAAGGGCTCTTCGCGTTTGACGCTGCCTTCTACGAGTCTTATAGAGGCTAGAAAGTCCAGCCAGCCTCGGCACCGAATGGAACGGCCTCTTGGAATCCAAAATTGAATTCGCCCAAACGAAGTCAGTTTTACGGATATCGCAATTTCGTCGTCCGCTTTTTCGATCCAGGTAGGACTTCTTTTGATTAGGTTAGTCGACATGGAAAGGTGACGAACGAGTTTCTGATGCCTCGATATGTCATGCGTCAGATTTCGGCGCTGACAGCTTCAATCAAGGTGCATGGAGTTTTAAAAAGTACTCGGCCCTCCATTTCTGTTCCGAGGGGCTCTTTTGGCCAAGCAGACAGCGTCTGTGTCGTTTTTTTTTACTGTGGATCGATCTTTCGTACGCGGAGCAAAAGGTTTCACCATTTCACCCCTAAGTCATGGGATTCGGTGCCCTGCTCCAGCGTGCTCTTGGAGGTCGAGAGCCGGTGATGACGTTGTGGCAGAAATAGAATCATTTCGGCGACGTTTCGTTGCCAATTGGGGATTCGCCTAGGCAAGATGGCCTTATCCGAGCCGCCTTCGCCTCCTGATGAAAAACTCGGCTTATACCCAGAACTACTGAGGCTTTGAAACCGCACTGTGATCCAAGCGTGATCTCTCTCCGGTAGGCACCGAGACGCACTAGAGAGTGATTGCACCGGGAATATTTCTCCGGCCACAATCAACGCAGTCACGGAAGGTTACCTGCCTGCACTCTATCCCTTTGCAGATCCCGAATCGGCTCCGTCCCGAATCCCTCTTTCTCCTGGCGCTTTGAGTGTGCTTCCGCGATGGCCACACAAACCACCTTGGCTGCCCGCTGCGGAGCAACGGTGCGGCGATCTTGGAGAAATGCCCTGATGCATTCGGCCATTCGCTCGAAGAATCTGTTTGTCCTTCTCTGTGTATTGACCGCAGGGATCACCCTCAGCCAGATGGCTGAGGCGCGTTTTCCACATGGGGGGCTGGGTCTCGCGTGATTTCGCATTGATCGACGATCAGCTCTGGGTCGTTTCAATGGAAAATGGCGAAGGCGCCGGGAACATCATGCTCTGGGCCTTCGATGCATCTCCTGAGGAAACGACTTCGAACTCCAGCTCAAGCGGACCGTGTGTTGCCCCTTTTGAACAACGACATGTGACCACCTCGATCGAACAGCATGTACACGGATTGCGGCATGTGAGCGTACGGGAATTCCATTTTTCAAGAGGAGACCTTCTCATTCAGGCCCGTCTTTCTTTCTTGATTCTCTTCTTTTCGGTCTTGCTTCTTTGCGCCTCTCCGGCGCTCTCCGAGGAGAAACTAAGATGTTTCATGCTTTTTTCGCCGTTTTTCTGTTTACTGGCTTTGCAGCGCCGAGCTGGAGCGCGACTTGTACTGCCAACAGTACTGATCCACCCGTGATGACGGCGCAGACGACTGCAGGTATCTGGTCAGGCGATGATTGTGGTCCAACCAACACTGATGACTACGTGATCCCTTCTGGGTTCGAGGTCACGATCAACACCAATGGTACTGACATCGGTATGAATTCACTGACCGTCAGTGGTGGCGAACTGACGATTATCGGCGACACGCACATCGACATTCCAGAATCCTTCTCCTGCACGTCAGGTGCGGTGCGGGCGCGCGGAAACGAGTTGGCTCGAGTGCGGCTCGCTGCTGTTGGACCTATGCAACCCAGCAATGACTTCCATACGGTGACGGTTGAAGGCGACCTCACCGACATGATCGATACGGCTACGACCATGATGGTGGTCGGTGACGACGATCCCGCCACTCCGAATTCGGTGCTAGCCGGTCCGATCCAAACTTTCGACGGCCCACCAGTTGATGGGTACTACCGGCCCTCGTTTGCCAAGTGGAATTGGCTTCCGATCACGGCCGCGGAGATAGATGCTGACGGCAATACGATGATCACCTACGCATTGGAACAGTTCACGCTGCCCGAGCCCCGCGGCTACTACGGCACCTACGATGCTGATGTTTATCGCGGCTCGCGCTTTCCTACAGCTACGAGCTACAACGTAACGAAGATCTCCAACAACGATATGGGGAAAGTGGGGCATTTTTCCACCCTCACGGTGGCCGAT
>JAQWNI010000022.1 GCA_029268645.1 Myxococcota bacterium | reverse complement strand
CGCCGGATCCCATGATGTTTTCTGAACCGAAGGCCACGCCGGCCAGCGATCTCCCGGCAGTGGGAAATTTTGCGATACCCCGTCCGAGCGGTCAAGTTCCATTCGTATCTTGATTGGGCACCTTTAACTGATCAAGAACCCCCTTGAGCGAGTCGGAGGCACGATTCGTTATCACGCTATGGTGGCACATAGAAAGCGATTCGATCCGGAGTTTCCGCAAAGGGGCCAAAGAGGCAAGGAAGGCGGGCCGATCTCTCACGAGCGCCCGGAACAAAGGCTCGCACTTCGCCTTCTTGTCGATCCCCATCAGTTTCGTAAATAGGCGAGTCATCCCCTTAGCGTCAGGCATCAAGAAGCAAAAGTCGGTCGCAATCAAGGTTCGCGAAGCGCGGTGAAAGAAGAGGGATTCGTTGAGCTTCGGCATCCCGTGAATAGGTAGCCGTTTCAGCTCTGCGCCAAAGGATTGATCAAAAGTGGAGCCCAAGACATGTTGAATTTTTAGATCAGTACGCTTGGCCGCTAGGCCAGGCGGCCCGTAGCTTTCAGCATTTGGAAAAGCGCCCATCCATTCTCCTAGGGAGAGGTGATGGAGCAGATTGGGTGCGACAATCGCGCGAACCTCGCCGATGGCCTTTAGAGCCGTTTCTAATTCGGGGCGGAAGGGAACCGGAGAGATCAGAACAAGCCCCCCTTCCGAGACTTGGCAGACCGTCATTCTGGTGTTGAGACGGAGTCCCCCGAAGCGGAGATCAGACGGAACCGTCCAGATTCCTTGGGTCACGGCATGCATACGATCATTGTAGTCGCTTGGTTCTCAATCAGCGAACTCTTCCGAGTCAATGTACCTGAGTATGAGTCGCCCGAGTAGGAGGAAGGCCTATGGGTTCAAGGTCCGCTTGCTGTTCCAGTAGGCAACGAGCTTGAGATCCTTAGGTCTCGCGCCGATTTGGCGCAGATGCCGTCGCAGTGCTTTGATCGGGGTCGCCTCAGCGGCGCCGAAAGCGTAGGTCCCTGAACTCCATTGCTCGCAAGCGCGCCGAACACCATCTAGTAACTGTGTGCTTTGGGGTGCAGGCGTGGCGTGGCGAAAGACCCAATCAATCGTCACGTTTGGGCGATGGGAAAGTTCGATCTTGTGGGTTTCATCGACGGTCTCCACGACCACCCGCGCAGGTCTTTTCGAGGACTCCAAAATCGCCGCAATCGCCGGAAAAGCAGTCTCGTCTCCAAATAGAAGGAGGTCGGTGGCGTCCTCGGGTTGAACAAAACTACTACGCGGTCCCCACAAAGCCACAAAATCACCCGGCTGAGCGCGTTCAGCCCATCCGCTGATTCCGGTGGAATGTTCGTGCAGGACAAACCATAGGTCCAGCTCGCCGGCATCCGGTCGATGACGACGCACTGTGTAGTAGGCAGCGGCCGGGCGATCAGCTTCCGGCGCCGCCATCAATTGGGCCATGGTCACGCCTTCACGAATTGGGCTTTCTTGGCCAAGTCTCTTGGCCAACACGTAGACAAACTGATCGGGGGCGATGGAAACGAATGTCTCAAGTCCTCCCCGAAAGGTCACTTCACGAATCAGCGGACTCACTGATTGAGTTCGCAAAACACGCGTAACAAAAGTCGGCAGGCCGCGGGTACGGGAAATCTCTCGCTCGAGTCCAGTCTTCGGCACGCTGTGACCGACACTTTCACGCGCCCGCCTCAGCAAGTCCATCAGTACAGCCTGCAGCTCCACAATCGAGCCGACCTCCTGGGGAAACTCCACTGGTAAACCAAGCGGGCCGTCATCAGCATCAGCTGAAAGGACCAGTTTGCGATTCGTCAGTTCGATGATTTGAGCGTGGCTGACACGCGAAAGGTCGGATGCAAATTGTGCGATCAGAGCGAGGGTGTCCACCTCGTCACTGTTCCATTGCTCGACGAATTCCTCGATCAGGTTGGTCAAGTCAGCCGGGAATCCACGTACAATGACGGCACCAGGTGTCAAAACTGCATCAGGCATAGATTTGTATCTCCCTCAACTCGCTCGAAAGCTTTAGGCAGGAATTTCCGATCAATATCGCCACTCCTCCAACTCACAGCGGGATTGTCCCGCCACAATCTCGTGGAGGACCTTCGAGTGAACGCGTCATGGGTATAAGTGGCGATTCTTGGCGATCTCATTTCTTTCGAAATACCACACTCTCGTCTCGGGGGCGACGTCGCTTAAACGCGACCCGGTCGCCACGGCGCGAGCGACCGAGTCCGCGAAGATGCAGGCCATCTCGAGTGCGACAAGTTGCCTGTTGACTGGCACGAACGTCATGCCCGTGTACACGCATGCCATAGGTGTCTCGAACCACTGAAGCTCGTTCCCGGCGATCACTGCGATCCTGTCTACCGATGTAAGTCCGGTGGCACGGAATCCGTTGACGAGTCGGTTCACCCCCGATCGTCACGAACCTCCCAGCCCGTCGCTCCAACCTCATCGACGAACGCGGTCACGCCTCCTCGCCGATCGGCAACGGTCCTTGTCAGGATCGCCGCGCACGATCTCCTATCGCCCCGACGCGGTAGAAAGCCGATACAGAGCAACCCAACCCAACAAGCTGGCCAACACCAAGGCCCCGAGAGAACCGAGCAGGGGAAGCGCCGAGTCGGCTCGCGGTTCGTAGTAGTTGATGATTTGATTCGCGACAGCGTCCGGCTGCTCTGGCAGCAGGGCGTGCCCAGCGTTGTCGATCTCGCGGTAGGAAACCTGGTCACCGAGCAATTCCTTCAGCAACTGTCCGGCGTCTTCCGGCGGTGCAATGAAATCGTCTAGGGGCTGAATCAACAGAATGGGTTTCCCGCCAGCCGCGATGAAGTCCACGTCGAGATTCGACGTCGATGCAGTTGCCTCCATGTCGGCAACCGGCGAATTCCAGCCATAGAGCCAGATGCTGGCGTCATTACCCGGCGCGAAGAACGCCGTTTCGATACATCCCAGCCGGGTTGATTCTTCTTGCCTGATGCTACAGAACAGAGCCTGTTTCTGAGGCCAAGTGAGTGGCACCTGGCCACCTGCGGCCAACAGGGTTACGTCGAGGACGTAGTCCGGATGCATGGTGGCAAAGCTTCGCGCCAGCCGGTTTCCGAATGCATGGCCAACGAAGTGGGCCTCTGCGACGCCCTGGTGATCCAGCACCTGTTTGATATCGGCTACGAGTGTCTGCATTGTGACGTTTTCCGGCGTGATGTCGCCCGTGCTCTGGCCAAACCCTCGTGGCTGGATCAGAACAACCTCGTAGCCTTCCTGGGCTAACCGGGTCGTCAGATTCGAGCCGAACGCCTCCGTGAAGTCTTCGACGCCTCTTCCGAGGGAAGGCAACACGACGACGGACTCGCCGTTCGCGGGAATTTCCTTCGGGCCGTACACGCGTACATGGCTTACAAAGCCATCGCTACGGGGGACGAGTTCATCGCGGATTAAGAAGTCTTCGGCAGCCCTGGAGCCGGTGCTTAGAACCGCTAAGCCGACGAGAGTCAGCACGAGGACAGCGAACGGGCGGATCCGTCCGCGAGTTTGATCGAGACCTGCAGTGTGATCGGGTGAATGGTTCATGCGAAGCTCCATAATATGGGGTCGATCATGACTCACTTGAGACTTGATACAGCTTTTAATCGCAGTCATCTAGTCCATCGCTTCGGTGGAGGTGAAAATCCCTTCGAGCTCTTCGCCACTGGACTACCGGCCCCAAGGCAGGTCTGACGGAGGTCTTCTTCGAGAGCGACCCGGCGGGATGGCCCGACGATATTCGCTTCAACGGTGACGGGACGTTCTGGGTCTCCCTAGTCATGGAGCGGCTCCCCATGGCGGACTGCATCCAGCCCCCCCTCCCCGCAGCTCAAAACCTTCATCGTCAACATCATCGGCTGGGCCATGCCCGACAGCGATACCCTGTGGCTCGGCGGGTCCGCCTTTTTGATCGGCGTGGATCTGGAGGGCAATGTCGTACACAGCCTTCGCGACGAATCGAGCCGCTCCCTCTTCCCCGCCAACACGAGACTCTAAGCGTCTCCAGAAACAATGCAATAAAGAGCGGCATGTCCTTCGCTTCGGGGCATGCCGTTTTGCGTTACCGATTTCGATGGTCCGAGCGGCATCGATTTGGTCACCGATGGCGTGTTCACCTTTAGCGAGGTCGTTGTGTCGGAACCCAACGCATCGTTATTTGACAACGCTCGTAAGGAACAACGTACTAGGCGGACTTTCTAGTTCGCCACGCACTCCGAATCGTCATCGCGCCTCTTGGTTCACGCATCTCCGCATGCCGAGCCCGATTAAGCCGAGGCCTACGAGCAGAGCGGTACCTGGCTCAGGCACCGGAATCATGCCTGCGACGAAGGGGTCGAATCCGTTTGGGAAGATGGTGTCCGGGATCGGATTGCCGTTTTTGTCTACGGCGTTCAGAGAGTACTTGGCTCCGGTCCATGTGGCGCTTTCCCAAAATCTGGAATTCTCCAAATTTGTCGAGAACAGCATAGCGCCGGACAGATCCGAGTTGGTCAGGTCCGCGACGGCCAGATTCGCGGCGGTTAAATCCGCGTAGCGCAGGTTCGCGCTTTCCATGATCACGCGGTTTAGGTTTGAATGAGACAGGTTCGCGTTAGACAGGTTCAGTTCGTACAGGATCGCGAACCGCAGGTCTGCGTATTGCAGGTCTGCGTCAGTGAGATTTAGTCGGTAGAGGGCCGAACTCCGCAGGTCCGCGTAGCTCAGGTCTGCGTTGATCAGCGTAGCTTCGGCCAGGAGTGCGTTGTACAGGTTCGCGTTTTGTAGGTTCGCGTTGCTCAGGTTCGCGTAGGCCAGATCCGCGTAGGGCAGCTCCGCGAAGGAAAGATTCGCGCCTAATAGGTCTGCATAGCGCTCCACGTTATTCCCTGAGTAGGGCGAATCTCCGCCGCGAACATCCTGAATCGGATCCACAATCGCCCCCCGATGAGTCTGATAGGACGCAGCATAAGCCTCCGAAACAGCCCCAATCAGGACGGATCCAGCCAGCAATGCTGCCCGGATCCAACGACGATTACACACGCGACCTCCGATCCCCGGAGCGGAACGCTCCTAGTGCAGTCTAGGAAGTAGGATCGAGCAGTCGTCTGGTGTCAGTAAATCGTGTTGTTTCTGATGCCTGAACGACTCGGGCGATGAATTTAGGCTCCGAGCCCACCACTGGCTTACTTGTGGGACTCGGCTTGGTCGGGCTCGATGTGTGGAGACGATGATGAAGTTGATTGCGCTCGCTTGCCTGTTTTTGCGATGCCTTCGTCTGACTTTAGGGGTTGATTCAGGCGAAAAATGCTGGGCCGTGGGGCCGTTACGTGTGTGGGTCGGTGACGTTTGATGACGCCGTAGGAGTACCTTCAAACCTAACTACGCGTTATTTCTTACGCCTTCTTGAGGCTTCGAACCCGGGGGTCGGGGGTTCGAATCCGTGAGTCCGGCCCATCAGATGACTCCGCCGTTTTCGGAGATCCGGGCGCCGTATCTTCTGGAGAGTGGGTTGGCCGACAATCCATGGAGAAGAACACTCAGCAGAATGGTCCAAGTTACGGTGGTGACCAGTGTGGTAGAGCCGGGAAGCATCTCATCCTGAACGAGAACCACGAAGACGATGCTCGCCAACCCTCTTGGCCCGAACCACCCCATGAAGAGCTTCGTGTCCCAGCGCAGATTGAGCCCGATAGACGAGATGAAGACAGGGACTATTCGGATGATGGTGAGGCTGGAGAGGGCGTAGCCGATCACCCGCCAGTCGAGGTGTTGCCAAGTCAACCCTATAGCGGCGACGCCAAAGGCGAACCAGGTGACGAGCGCCATGGAGTCTCCGATTCCTTCCGCGGCATCGAGGAACTCCTGTTTTTTGTGTTTTCCGGATCCACCGAAAATCAGACCCGCGACAAAGCACGCAATGAATCCACTTCCATCCAGCCATTGGGAGGTGGCGAAACAGAGCAGGGCGAGGGCGATCACCGGAATCTGAATCCATGAGCCCGTCACCCATTGGCGCTCGGAGCAATAGCGGACCAGACGACCACCCAGCAATCCGCCCAGGACGCCGACCAGTGAACCGATCCCGATGGCTTGAGCGGAAAGCGTAGCCATGAGTTCGGCGGCATGGCTCGATTCCTTATCGCCCACAGCGAGAGCCAGGAAAAAGAGGAGGACCGGCACGCAGATGCCGTCATTGAGGCCGCTCTCGACATTGAGGCTCTCCCGAATGGAATCGGGAACAGCCTGGTTGGTCACGACCGCTTTGCCTAAGGCCGCATCGGTGGGCGCCAGCATTGTGGCGAGCAGCGCAATTTCGAAGAAGCCGAGTTCTTCGAAGAAGAGGGAACCCATCCCAAATCCGAAAACAATTGTCAGGGGGAGCCCAATCAACAAGAGTCGAATCGGGACGGCCTCGATTCTCCGCAACGTGACCAGATTGGTGTTGGCCGAATCCGTAAAGAGAACGAGGGCCAGGGTGAGCTCGGCGAGGGTCTTCAGGCTTTCGCCCCCGATCTGGATATCGACCCAACCGAATATCTGGTTGCTGCAAAGGAAGCCGACAAGGACGTACACGAGCGCCCCATTGAAGCGAGACTGCTCCAGGCGGGACGCCACGAGTGAGTAGCTGAAGGCGAAGGCAGCGATGATGGCGAGGTTTGAGTATTCCAAATTCTCCATTCCGTTTTTAGCCGTGTTCGCTTCGGGTGGCGCGCTTACCCCCAGCTTTGCCAACCTGAGAATGCAAAGGAAGATTTCTGTCTGCCTTGCCTCGCCTCGAATCTGCTTTTCCGCAGGCTACTTGTCTTCCGTTTTCCAGTCTTCTCGCAGGAGGGCGTATATGAACTCGTCACAGTGTTGACCGTCTTTGAATAGCCTTTTCGCGTGCCGAGCTTCGAGGGTGTACCCCACTTTTTCGAGCACCCGCCTTGAGGCGGGGTTCCATTCGATGACACCCGCTTCCAGTCGAACGAAATCGAAGTCTTCGAAGGCTCTTTGGGTGGTATGGGCAAGTGCCTGGGTCGCAAACCCCTTCGCCCAGTAGGGCTCTCCCAGCCAGTATCCAATTTCCCCGGTTCGAGTCGATCGGCCGTCCCCACGTTCAACCCCCGCTCCACCCGCGATTTGGCCATTCACGAAAAGGGCCAGGTTCATGGCATCCGAGGGCTCTGAGTTCGCGTGCTCAATCCAGGCCACCGCGTCGTTGATCGTGTAAGGGTGAGGGAAGCGCTCCGTCAGGTTCTCGCCCGCTTACTACGAAACGGTGTGACAGCAACGGCGGCGAGATTGACGAAGGCCAGCACGACGAGCCAAGTGGTAACGAATTTTCGCCGCTCGCGGAGGATCGATGGCAAGAGGGACGCATTGTCATCGACGGTCACGTAGCCGGGGATCCTGCCCAACAACATTCCCACGAGCTGCCGTGCCGGCTTCGGGAGGCTACCAAGTAGGCGGTTCGATTCTGCCTGAGCGAATACGTTGTTGCCCCAGGTAACGGTCAGATCGGCAAAGTCGTTGGGCTCATTGTAAAAGCGCTGTCGGCGCGGATCCCGATCCAAGAGCTCATGGTACTCAGTGCCGATGAACTCGAAGGCGAACGGTTCTGGCGTTAGGTAGCGCTCGCGTAGCTCGACTAGGGAGAGGTACTGCCCGTGCCCGTCTCTGGCCATGAGTGCATACTGCGGATCGACCCAGACCCAAGCATTGGTCTCCGGGGAGAAGAACTCCACAAACGTGTGCTCGGTGTGGTGCGTCTCGCGGGCTTCGATTCCCGATATGGCGGTGAGAGCGAGCATCACCTCACTGTGGTCAGAGCAGCACCCGTAGCCGTCATCGGCATTGACGCGAACGAGCTTGTCCACGAGCCCGTCGTACTGACCGCAGACCAGACCACCGTTTCGAGAGAAGAGCGCCACCATCTCGCGGACACGCTCAATGGTGGTGCCCTTGAGGGAGAGAACATCCATCACGTATGGAACGTTGCTCGCGAGGTGCAACCGCCAGTCGGCGATGTCGGACTCGGCATCGGTCATGAAGCCCGCCTGATGTCGATCGGTCGGGGCCCGCTGCAGCTCGGCTGCGTCGTCTACGAAACTTGTAAAGAAGGCGCCGCGGGTGACGATCAACCAGGTTGGATCGTACAAGCTCGCGTAAACGAGCCAGCCCGCAGTCGCTAGGTCGACGGCGAGGGCGACGAATAGGAGGGCGAGCGTGCTCTTCTTCATGTATGGCCGATGTGTAGCCGCTTGGCCCGGTCGGGGCCAGCCGAGATCCCTCAAGGTGTCACGATGAGACGCCTGGGTCGTCACCGGTTGCGTGTGCAAGCTCGGCCGAAATTCCCGACCCCCCACGCCCCTTTTTCAAACTGGTTCCCCCTGATTCGGCTTGATCGGGAATGGGCTCATTCGAAGGGATTTCTGAGCAGCTTTCGATTCTCCTGAGAGCGACGCAAAATCATTGAAAGTCATAGGCTTACACGGTTCTGGGTTGAGTCTTGCCGAAAAAAACAGACTTTCTCAAAAAAACCTTTGTCACATCCGGCCATTCGATCCCTCTCCAATACATGGAGGTGCCTGCTGTCCCCAATCCGGGGACGGCCACCCCCCATCGGCCAGACCCCGTCTCGGCTCCCAGCAAGACCCACTGGGAAGGAGGGACTCCGGTCATGAAGACGACCGTGCTCGTCTTATTCGCAGCACTCACCCCCTGGCGGGCTTAATCTGCGAGCACACGATGTGGTCGCTGTCGTTCACATCGACTGCATCCCGATCGATCAATAAAGCAGCACGAATACTACGCCCGACCGGTCGACCCCGCACGGTCTCTGAACTTTGCCTCGATCCATTCTAGTGTCATACTCGTTCGATCTCGATGTTGCGAATAACCTGCTCTTCCGAGATAGCGATTCGGGCCGATTCGACCTGCTAGATCGATTCAGTCACCATCTCAGTCGGTCAGTCATCGATTCAGCCCACTTTGCACTTAGGAAAGAAAACATGATCCGCAGTGCGCTCATCGCTCTTGCTCTGTTCTTTGTACCCGCCACTGACCCCGGCTCGATTTTATCGAGCGGATAGGAGGTACAAGCCGGGTTTTGGAGCCACGTGCGAGTAGGGATGGGATGACGGGTCTCTTCGTAGTCCGTGCGCTGGGTTTCCTGCGGGACCCAATGGCGAGAAATGTACAGGTTTCAGGATCACTTGCCGGATTGATCTTTTGAACTAACTTTTTTTTGTGGCCAAACGATCCCTAAAGGATTTAGTACGAATCTGTGCCCTCCTGCTGCTGACAGCGGGTCTGCTGGGTGCCGATTGTCGGCATTGCGATCTTGCCTTGGGCGCCCTTTTCTCTGACTCCGGTGTGAAGTCAGGGTGCCATCAGGCAGGCGAGAATCACATTCCGCTCAGCTTGGGTGCCGATTCAGCGCTTGATTGTGATTGCCCTGAGCATGGCCAGACGGCGACCGTTCCGTCCACCCCCGCCACGCCGCCGGCGCCTGGTCTAGTGAATTGGGCGGCGATTCCTGAAACCGGCTTCGCGTGGGCCTCATTCGACCGCAAACCGTCGAGCCCCGATTGGCACCCGCCTCCCTACCCGGGTTTTTTCGAACACACGGTTGTCCTCCTGAATTGATTCGATTCTTTTCGCGGCCCAAGTCCGCACAAGATCGACATTTCAATGAACGGTACGGCGTTGTGCTGCCCTGCACGCAGTGGGGCCCGCGTCGTCGATATGGAGGATCAACACCATGGATCGAAGAGACTTTCTGATTGGCGCCACCACTGGCCTTGCAACAATCGCTCTGGCGAAGACCTCGGGGGCTTCTCACCCGTCGGGCGGAGGCCACGCCGGCCACGCTCAACACGTGGGTGTGACGAAGCTTCGAGAAGCGACGCTTGCTTGCGACGCCGCCGCCGCGGATTGTATCCGACACTGTCTGGCGTCGATCGCAGCGGGCGACGTGGCCCTGGCGGATTGCCTGAGCAGCGTGCTGAAGACGCAGGCGGTCACTCAGGCCACCTACTCTGTAATCTCCTCAGAGTTGACGCCTGATGCACCCGCTCGGCAGCTCGTTGCGGTGTGCGCAGAGTTTTGTGAGGCCTGCTCGGCCGCATGTCAGCCGCACGCCAAGAAACATTCTTCCTGCAAGGCGTGCATGGAAGCGTGCGATCACTGCGCTCAGGCCTGCGAAGCCCTCGCTGCCTAACAGCGGCTGGGCTCTGATCTGATCCAACAAGCCCCCCGTGCCCGGTGAGGCATCGGGGGGCTTGGCTTCGGGAGCCCCAAAGATCGGTTTCGAGACTACTATACCCCTGAGAAAAATTTGGCATCACGCCCGGTTCAACGTCTTGTTGGGAGGCGGACGACTCGATGCCGAACGCCGCCTCCCTGGGAAGGCCCTCGGTCGGGAACTCACGCGCCTCGCAAAGGCTCATAACGGCGGCGAACCGTGGCCCAAGCCGGTAGAATGATTCTCCATGGCTGGCCCGGAAAAGCCGTACCGGAAGGAGATCGAATGAAGGCTCTACTGATCTTGATTGCCCTGTTCACACTCGCTGGGTGCGGTGAAAGCGAATGCCAGAAGGGTGCACGGCTAACTGCCGACTCGGTTTGCGAGAATGGTGGGTGGAGGAAAACTGTTCCGCCCGGTGACAGCGAGTCACAATGCATGAAAGACGTTCAAGCCAAGTTTCTTCAAGAGTGCGCCAAGGCCGATTAAACCCGCCACACAGCGCATCCGCTGACACAACGGATGTGACTCGGGCATTCAAGCTGCATTCGGGCACAACGTCCGAGCCTTGGGGCTATGTTAAATGCCTAGGGGAGCTCCGTGGTAGGGCTCCGTGACGGATTAGTCCCTGCGCGTTTTCCTGACCTGGATCAAGGGTTCTCTACGCAGTTTTGGGTAAAATCGGAGCCCCAGTAGACCGAGACCCAGCAGGAGGGCCGTGGTGGGTTGGGGGATAGGCTGGGGGGTGCCTCCAAAGAAACCTTCTGCCGTGATGCCCACGGCGCTTCGTTTTCCGTTGTCACTTGCGCGAGAGATTAAGAAAGCTTCGCCCGCGCTTAAGTCAAAGGTGAATAGGGCTTCTCCCACGTCTAAATTGCCGTCCAGATTAGAGTCGTTACCGAAACCCGGTTCGGCCCACCCCAGCGCGAAATCGTAACCTGGCGCGGTTGAGATCCCCTGCTGAAGCTGGTTGTAATTGTCGGAAAAAGATCTAGTCGGGACACCGTCTGGACCGATGACCTGGACGTCGTAGACCTCATTGAAATGAAGGCGTTTGACATCGTCCGCGAGGAGATCCACCGAGTCCGGCTGAACATGGGGAGAGGTCAGAGAAAGGCTCACGGCTTCCGGGGTATCGAATGCGCTCCCAATTTCAAAAAACTCGACGAGCAGTTCTACTTTTCCGGAGCCTTTGATGGCGTTGTACCAGTCCGCGCGACCGTCCTGGTGGATGACGAAGGCGTTATTGGTTCTGTCATCGGGCTCGTTATAGAAGAGCGCTGAACTCGAGTAAAGCGACACTCGATAGTTCACGGTTTGCTCGATGACTCCATCGAAGCGGACTTGCTCAACGACGCCCTGGGAGAGCACTGTCATCGGCGACATGGCTTCGTCATATTGATTGACGAAGCTTCCGTTGCTTACGAAGTC
>JAQWNI010000021.1 GCA_029268645.1 Myxococcota bacterium | reverse complement strand
GTGGATGGAGCCCGCAACCTGCGGTGCCCCTCGAAGTCAAAAGTGTAGGCGGAGCCGTTGTCTCAGGTCAAGGCAACACGGGGGGGATCCGTGCAGCTTTTAGCTCCCAGGACTCTTCCGCATGCAGCCCGTCATGACCCGCGGGGCACGGCGTCCACCAAAGCTCTCACCGCGGGCGGGAGATGCCTTGCCTCCAAAACGTCCTGCGCATGCGTCCCTAAGGCCTCAGCCAGAGTCCGAATTTGGGCTGAGACCGGTTCGCTACTCGACAGCACGACCCACCATTGACCGCGCACTCGACAGACCCCGCTTGCAAGAGGCCTGTCTCCGTCGCTCTTTGCATCGCGTCCCGCGATCTCAACATGGAGGTCGGCGGCCGCCGCGACCTCGAGCAGGCATTCGAGCACATCGACGTCTTCCATAGGAAGTCGGGTTTCCCCTCGCTTTCTGGTTTTGTGAACCCTGACTCAGTCCAAAGCCGCGGAAAGCGCAGCAGGCTCTCGCAAGGCCCGGGCCAGCTGTAAAAGCTGGCGGGGATCAAGCCCTTCCGCTCGGACGCGCGGATCGATTCCCGATTGACGAATCGCCGCCTCGATCCGGTCGCGCGAATAGCCGTCGCCGAGTCCTCCGGAGCGCAGAGCATTCAGCAACGTCTTTCTGCGTTGCGAGAAGGCTGTTCGCAGAACCCGCTCCACCCACACCAGCTCACTCGCCTCCAAAAGAGGCGTCGCCCGCGGCCAGACGCGGAGAAAACTTGAATGCACCCGAGGCGCGGGGAAAAACTGCCCAGGACCCAGGTCCAGGACCCGATCGACATCGACGGTGAGTGCGTGCAGGGCCGCCAGGGACCCATAGTCGGACCCTCCCGGACGGGCGACGATCCGGGCGGCCAGTTCTTGCTGCACCATCACAGACCAATCCGCCAAACGGTCGCGGTAATCGAGCAACGTCCTGAGCAGCGGGGTCGCCGCCGAGTACGGAAGATTGGCCACCACGCGGACCGGCGCAGGCAGTCGACCGATCAGACCCGGCCAATCCAGATCCAGCGCATCGGCGTGAAGCAACTCGACACCCGCCGGGAGCAGGCCCTCCTCCTCTCGGAGCGCCCGAACCAAACCCGAATCGATCTCGATTCCGACCACCGAGGCCCCCTGCTCGGTGAGCGCCCGGGTCAAGGCGCCGAGCCCCACGCCGACCTCGATCACAGAGTCACCACGCCGAACCCCAGCGGCGGCCACGAGACGCTCAGCGGTTTGGCTCTCGGTCAGGAAATTCTGACCGAGATCTCGGGATAAGTGAAGCCCTCTTCGGCGTAGAAGCGCGCGCTGAGACTCCTTCACGCGAGTGCTCTCATCAAGTGCCCCGGACCGCTTCCGAATCCTGGGGGGGGCGCCAGGGCGTGTCCCCGACCGGCACACGCGAGAAGGCGCTCACCGCCCATCCATCACGCTCTCCCTGCGCAAGTGCCCGCGCGCCGGCCGCTGCGATCATGACCGCGTTATCCGTGCAGAGGTCGGCCGGAGGAAAAATGGCTTGGAAGCCGCGACGAGCCCCCATGGACTTCATTTTCTCTCTGAGCCGTCGATTGGCCGCCACACCTCCGACCACGGCCACTTGATCAAGGCCCTCGCGTTCCACCGCACGGCGGGTCCGAGCCAGCAGCGAATCCACCGCCGCCGCTTGAAACGATGCCGCCACGTCGGAGACCGCTTGAGGGTCCATCGCTTCGAGGCCGCCGCGACGTTGCACCTCTAGGGCCACCGCAGTCTTCAGACCGCTGTAAGAAAAATCAAGGCCACTTCGCTTCGCCATCGGCCGGGGAAAATCGACCCCTTCGGGATCGCCGTCTTCGGCGGCTTTTGAAACGGCAGGCCCCCCTGGAAAACCGAGTCCTAGCAGCTTCGCCACTTTGTCGAAGGCCTCACCCACCGCATCGTCGCGAGTCTCGCCAAGCAAATCCGGAGCGGCTTCGCCCGTCACCCGATAGAGCGCGGTGTGCCCACCCGAGACCACCAGTCCGATGTAAGGAGGTGAAAGCTCGGGGTCCCCCACTTCCGCTGCCACCAAATGACCGGCAAGATGGTGAACCGCCACCCAGGGCAACCCCGACCGATAGGCCAGAGCCTTCGCAAAAGACAGTCCGACCAAGAGGGATCCCACCAAGCCCGGGCCTGCCGTGACCGCGATTCCGTCCAGATCATTCAAACCCAGCCCGGCCTGACGAAGCGCCCCTTCGACCACCCCTGAAACGACTCGGACATGATCTCGAGACGCCAGTTCAGGCACCACGCCGCCATAAGGCTCATGAACCTCAACCTGACTGGCCACGACGCTTGAGCAAATCTCTCGGCCCCCAGCGACGACCGCAGCGGCCATTTCGTCACACGAGCTTTCGATGCCCAACACGTGACCCATCCCAGTCAAGGGCAAACGAACTCCCTCAACCGTTTCGCCGCTCGAGCTGCTCCTGCTCCGATTTACAATCGATGCAGAGTTCCGCCACGGGGCGAGCCTCGATGCGCTTGACCGAAATTTGTTCACCACAGCTTTCGCATTCGCCGTAGACGCCGTCTTCGATCTTCTGAAGAGCCTGATTGATTTTCGAAAGTAGGCCGCGCTCGCGCTCCCTCAATCGCCCCTGGAAGGCGAGATTCATTTCCGAGGAAGCCGTATCGATCTCATCCGGAAAGTCGTCGGGATCAAGATGGATATCGCCTGAAAGGGTCCGACGGGCGTTCTGTAGGAGTTCCTCGCGCTGCTCGATGAGAATCTTCTGAAATCGGTCCTGATCGCGCTTCTTCAACTGTCTCCCTTTCCCATTCTCATACGGCTCTATACCCTCGAGCCGGTATCCAAATTTTATCCTTCATGCTTTCGTCTTCGAGCGGTCGATCTCGGGCCAGTGCCGAACCCAGCCGATCCCCTAGCCATCGCGGCCAATCGCTTCCAATTGTTCTTTTGCCGCGCGGGCCCGGTCCGAATCAGGGTAATCCTCAAGCACCTGCTTAAATACGGTCCGAGCAGCATCGTAAAAACCAGGTCCGAGCTTGAGCAAAGACTCTCCCTGTCGGTACAGCGCATCTGCAGCCTTGTTTCCGTTCGGATACACACGCACGACGTCGTTGAAGCGGAGGACAGCCACTCGGTAATCCCCCTGTTTAAAATGGCAATCAGCCATCCAGTAGGCACCGTCATCGGCATACACTGACTTAGGATAGGCCTGCAAGAATTTTCGGAAAAGATCCACGCAGCTTTTAAGGTCGTCCGAACGCCAAGCCGCCAAGGCCTCTTGATAAGCCGTGACTTCCGCCGAGGAGGTTCCATCCTCGGCTTCAGCTGGACGGTCAGGGACCTCGCCTCCGGCCCCAGCGGCTCCAGCCGCCGATGCCGCACCCGCACCGGCCAACGCGGACTGGCTGGCCAAGGTTTCCCGCGCTTTCTGAGCCTCGACCAAAGCGTCGTCAGCCGTCTTGCGGGCCATCTCTAGCTCGCCCTGAAGTCGGCGCTGCTCGGCTTTCAGCGTTTCGACTTCGGCCGACAAGGCTGCGATTCGAGAAAAGGGATCGGGCCCCTTCCGATTGGCCCGCTCGGAGTCGATTACCCGCTCCTCAAGCTTTCGAAATTGCCCCTGGGTCACGCAGCCCATTGCGGTCAGACACAGCACGACCAACCCCACCCCGAAAGGACTGAGCCAACTTTTCGTGGTTTGCTCCATCGACCTCATCATGGTGATTCGTGGACTCTCCGGGTAGGCGGGGGGGCGGGAGAGTAGCAGGTGATTCAGCGGGCGAAGGGTCCCCAAGCAGGCTGCAGATTCTGCCCCTGCCCCTGAGTCAGCCGCTTCAGATTTTTCCCATCTGCATCGACCACGTAGATATCCGGTCGTCCCCTCCGGGTCGAGCTGAACGCGATTTTACGGCTATCTGGAGACCAGGTCGGGGACTCATCGCTGCGCCCGTGGGACACGATGGGGAGATTAACCTCACCCGAAGGGTCGATCAGCCAGATATCGAACTGTGCCTGGACCCGAGTCTCATAGGCAATCCACCGGCCGTCCGGAGACCAGGCCGGAGCGGTGTTGTAGCTCCCGTTGTAGGTGATTCGACGGACGTTTCGACCATTCCGGTCCATGACATACACCTGGGGCGCTCCCGAGCGGTCCGATACGAAGGCAATCTGCTGACCGTCCGGCGACCAGGCCGGCGAAATATCGATGGCCGAGCTGCGGGTCAGGCGATAGAGGTCGCGCCCGCTGCGATCGACACGGAACAGTTCAGCCTGCCCCCCGATACTGGTCACCAGGGCGAGGTAGCGGCCCTGAGGACCAAAGACGCCTCGGTATTTGGGCGAGTCCGGGAGAACCCGGGTCAGCAACGGGCCCGGCCGATACTCCCCACGCGAGGTGAGGTAGAGACGCGGCAAGCCACTGCGCTCGGGGTAGGAGGTGTAGAGGATGGCGCCGCCATCAGGCATCCAATCCGGAAACTGCTTCAGACTGGACCCCCGGGTCGCCTGCCGCTGGCGGTCTCCATCGGCATCCATCACCCAGACTTCCCGGGCCCCACTGCGATCTGAAATGAAGGCCAGCTCGGTGCTGGCCACCCCGGGCGTTCCCGTGAAGGCCTCCACGATCCCGTCGGAGACTCGCTTGCCCAGCCGCTTCTCGTTCTTAGGGGCCTCGGCAATCACCCCCTGCCCGACTCGGGTACAGCGCGCTGTGTCCCAGACCTGGTATTCGACTGCTGTTTCTTGGCCCTGACGAAAGATTCGACCTTCAATCAAGGCATCGGCCCCGCTCTGGGTCCAATCTGCGCAATCGAGGCGCTTGTCGCCCAGCTCGCTGGTCGCCGTTTCACCGAGAAAAGCATCTTCGGCCAGCGGCTGAAGCACGCCCGAATAGCTCAAACCATCCTCAATGACGGTGCGGAGCTTGGCTGCCCGCTCGGGATTCGTGGTGGCCCCTTCGTCATCCCGAAAGGTCTGAACCGCGGCCCGAAAGGCCCGCTCCTGGCCGGGCGTGATGACGATGGCTGGGCCCTCGGCCGAGGCCGTTTCACTCGACAAACCGACAAAAACGAGCATCCCAGCGAAAAACAAGCCGCCGAATCTCGAAGCCCAGAAACACTCAGCCCGTTTTTCAGACAAGCGCACCAATTCTCTATTCCTCCGAAGTGAAGATCAGGCTGCGCGTACCCGCTTGGGGAGGGGCCGGCAGCGGGCTGGCTCGCAGCACTGCGCGCACCGCGTTGTCATCGAAATAGGGATTACCCGAGGAACGCACGAGGCGAGGCGACCCCAAGATCCGGCCATCCGAGGCGAGGTTAATCTCCAGTTGGGCCGCCCAGGCCCGGCCTCTAAATTCCGGCGGCGTAATCCACACCGAACGGACGTGCCGCATGACCGCTAGGTTCCATGCGGCGAGCTCCGGAGCAACGAGTGCACCGGAAGCCACGCCGGAAGCCGCGGAGGGCGCTGCGATCTTCGCGGTCGAGGGCGCAGGCTCTGCGGGCGCTGCCTCCCCGATATCGTCCCGAAGCTGAGCCAAGGCGTCCTCATAGCTCATTTCTTTGGGGCGTTCCTTTCGTTGAATCACTGGGTCCGGTTTGGGTTGACTTTGGGCAGTGGGCTTTGGTTTCGGTTTCACAACCGGGGCTGGCCGTACCGGATCGGGGGCGCGTTTCGGCAGAATCTTGACCTTCGTCTTTGGGGGTGCGGGCTGAGCCCTGGGCACCGGCGCTGCGGGTTTCGGCGTAGCAACCGCCCGCGGTGCAGGCACCGCCGCGACGAGATCGACTGTGATGGCTGAGGGCATCTTCAGGGGCGGAGGGTCCGGCGCAAAGCCCAAAGCAGCCACGATCACCAAGTGGAATAGAGCAGAGACGATGACCGCTCGTTGAAAACGCTGCCTCCGTTGATCGGCGAGTCGGTCCTGCCACGACAGGGTCTGCAGCGAGTTCAACGGCAAGCGCCTCTTGAAGGGGACCGCAAACCCCGTTTCCCGCACCCCGGGGCGCTCTGACCTGCTTGCCTGGGTCGTCGTTGACGAGTCCCCACGATCAGCGCTCGGCCTCCGTCACGATCCCCAACTTGTCGGAACCGGCCCGTCGCGCCGCAGCCATCGCCTGGACGACGATGCCGTACGGGGCTGCCCGATCCGCTCGAAGAAAGAGCTCGGTCGACCCCCGAGATTCGAAAAGGGCGGTTAAACGTTTCTCCAATTCATCACCGGGAACCGCCTTGCGACCGAGGAAATACTGACCTTCGTCGTCGACACTCAGAATCAGCGGCGAATCCTTCACCCTCAAGGCCTGTGTATTGGTCTCAGGAAGATTGACGTTCATCCCTTGCTGCATGAGAGGGGCGGTCACCATGAAGATCACCAACAAGACCAGCATCACGTCAACAAAGGGCGTGACGTTGATTTCGGAGATCCGACGGCGACCACTGGAGTTGAGACTCGCCCCCATAGGCCGCTACCCCTCTCCCTCAGCGTCTTCAGAACCGCGGCCAAGCACCGCCAAGTCCTCCTCGAATTCCTGAGAGAAGAGTGACATCGATTCACAGATCTGATCGACCCGGGACACGAAAGCATTGAACGCCATGGTGGCGGGAATGGCGGCCAGCAACCCGACTCCCGTGGCCACGAGTGCTTCGGCGATCCCCGGGCCCACCACAGCCAGACTCGCGCTCCCGGAGCGCCCAATGCCCTGGAACGTCGTTAGGATGCCGACCACCGTTCCAAATAAGCCGATGAAGGGAGCTGAGCTGCCAACCGTCGCCAAAAAAGTCAGACCGCGTTCAAGACGCTGTTTTTCTCGAGCCGCCGACCACATCATGGCCTTCTGGATCTGCCTTCGGTCCGCTGAAGACATCGCTGATAAAGCATGGCGGCCCGTCTTCTCGGCCCACTTCGACATCTCGCTGCAACAGGACAGGAATACAACGGCCAGCGGGCCTCGATCCAGGTGGCCAGCGGCTTCAAACGCCGCGTCAAAACTCTCGCTGTGATAGACCTCAAGAAAGGCCTCACTGTCCTGAACGGCCGCGCGAAGCTCGCGCCACTTTGAAGCGATAATTCCCCACGAAACAACGGAGAAGGCCGCCAACAGGAGCAAGACGAGTTGGACGATCAGACCCGCTTGCAGAACCAGGCCAAGAACGTCGCTTTCCACGGTACCCCCCTGATGAATTCGACCCGTCGAGGCCGCCTGTCCGATGCCGATGCCGATGCCGATGCCGATGAGGCCGCGGACCTCGACCCGAGCGAACTGAATTTTTGAACACCCCGCCCAAAAAAAAACCCGAACGAGCGCCTTGGCGCTGGGTTCGGGGGGGAAAAGCGATAGTAGAGAAGGCCGTACCCTGAAACAAGGAGAGCCACACCGCGACCCTCTTCGGCAAAACCCATCGAGATGCAATCACCCGGCGACCCGTGCCCCCAGACCCCCTAGTCTTAAGAGCATCAGAATTCGAGGAGGACAGTTTGTGAAGGTCACTATCAAATCTGGCGGCGTAGGAGAGGTCCGCGCAGACCTTCTCGCCATTCCCATGACCCAATCCAGCAAGAACGGCCGCCCCAGTCTACCTAGAGGCGTCGCAGCACTCGACACGACACTGGGGGGCGTGATCAAAGCCGCGTTACAGAGTGACGACTTCAAGGGCGCCGAAAGCGATCGGCTCGTCGTCTACCCAACCACTTCTCAACCGGCGGTTCGACGAGTGCTTCTGGTCGGGCTCGGAGACACCGCTTCACTGAACGCAGAAAAACAACGTCATCTCGCAGCCGCCGCCAGCAGCGTCGCGCGGGATCGGGGCCATGAGCGCGTGGCGGTCCTCGCCCGCCCCACCCGAACCCTGGACGCGAGCGCTACCGCCGCGGCCCTTGCCGAAGGCGCGGTCCTCGGAGCGTACCGCTACGACCGTTATCAGAGTAAGGCGCGCAAGGCGGGCAAAAAATCCCCCCGGCCTCGCTCGGTTTCTCTGGTCTTTGACGACCTCGCAGGCCCAACAGCCGTCCGGCAAGCCGCGGCCGGAGCCGTCATCGGTGCGGAGTCCCAGGCATGTGCCCGAGACCTTTCCAATGCACCGCCCAATGAGATGACCCCCCTGGCGCTAGCCGCAGCGGCTCGAGCTGCTGCACGGGAAGCCAATCTCCGCTGTCGTGTTCTCCGCGGAGTCGAACTCGAACGGCTCGGAGCCCGCGCGCTCCTCGCGGTGGGCGGGGGCAGCGCGCACCCGCCCTGCCTGATCGTGCTTCAGCACCCTGGGCGAGGACGCGCTGCCAAGCAAAAACCCCTCGCCCTCGTCGGAAAGGGGATCACCTTCGATTCGGGTGGACTTTCACTCAAGCCCAGCAACTCGATGACGGAAATGAAGCACGATATGTCGGGGGCGGCCGCGGTGATCGGCGCCATGCGAGCCATCGGAAAGATGGATCTCGCCGAACCCGTGGTCGGCGTGATTGCCGCTGCGGAAAATATGCCCAGCGGCACCGCTTACCGCCCCGGTGATATCGTGACCGCCGCGTCGGGTAAAACCATCGAGGTCTTAAATACCGACGCCGAGGGTCGGGTCGTTCTCGCCGATGCCCTGCACTACACCCGGGAGAAGTTCGCCCCCCGCGCCATGGTGGACCTCGCCACCCTGACCGGCGCCACCATGGTTGCGTTGGGTCCGTGGGGAACGGCCGCGATGGGAAACAATGATGCCCTGATCGAAGAGCTCCGCGCAGCAGGCGATCAAGCGAGTGAACGGGTCTGGCCCATGCCGCTTCTGCCCGAGCACTACCGCGCCATCAAGAGCCCCGTGGCCGATATCAAAAATACCGGAGGCCCTTCAGCTGGAGCCTCCACCGCCGGGGCATTCCTGGGGGAATTTGTCGGGGATACCCCGTGGGCACACCTCGACATCGCAGGAACCGGGTGGAACTCGCACCGAACGCCCTATCACCGCGGGGGAGCCACCGGGGTTGGGGTTCGGATGCTCCTAGCTTGGATCCAGGCTGGGGTGCAACGATTCGCTTGATTGACCCCATACCGGCCGGTCCCTACTTTCCGGCCGCTCGGCGGAGCTTTAGGCTACCCCCGGCTCACTGAAGGAGGAATCGAAAATGACTCGCAGTTTTGTCGCAACTCTTCTGCTCGCTGGAATCGCTTCTCTCGCCCTGGCGGGAAGTGCTTGGGCCGCCGACGCGGCAGCGGGCAAGGCCCTGTTCGAAGCAAACTGCGCCTCCTGTCATGGCGTTAGCGGCAAGGGCGACGGTCCCGTCGGGTCCGCCTTGAACCCTCCGCCTCGCGACTTCACCGTCGGGGAATTTAAATTTGACGCCAATGGCAACGGAACACCCGGTGAAGACGAGGATCTCGTGCTCGTGATCCAAAAGGGCGCCATGGCGTACGGCGGCTCTGCCTTGATGGCGCCGTGGCCGACCCTCTCCGACGATCAAGTCGTCGACGTGGTGACGTACATCCGCAGCCTCAAGCAGTAGGCGCAGGCGAGCCCGACGTAAGCCCCGCATCTTGCTGGGCCCGGGTTCTCGAAGCGAAAACAAAGGGCGGGGTCGACACACAGTCGGCCTCGCCCTTTGAGTATCGGGCTAGCGGGACCTCGATAAGGGGCGTTGAGACCGCTTCTTGCAGTCGTTCACCAACAAGACAGCGTCGCCACCCCGCGCCACCAGCCTAGGCCCCGATTCTGCTATCGTGAGGGGGCAGCCTGTCCAGATCAGCCAACCGGACGGGCCCCTTCGAATCCAGCGCTTCGGGCCTCTGAATCGAGCCTCCGGCGCATCACCCAGGGACCAAGCGTGACCACCAGCCGGGACCCCGAAGTGCTTCCGCCCGAAGGCGATAACGGGGACGACCGGTCCCCCTCGAAGACCTCCGCGCCGGCCCCCGCCGAAGACGGCGCAGCCGGTCTCGAAAGCGACTTCATCGATGCTGAGATCCTGAGCCCCGATTCCCTGGCCAGCGCCGATGACGAAGGCGAAGCCCTCGCGGACGGCTCGCCGATCATCTCCGCCGCCGATGCGACAGCGCCTGAACTCTATCCACTGGTGCCCAACGACGATGACATGACGCCCCTCGCAACGTCCGCCAGCCAGGTTTCGGCGTTGAGTGCCTACATGTCTCAACTCGCCCACCACGCACCGATCTCCCGCGAGGAGGAGCATGACCTGGCAGTAAGCTGGACCGAGGACGGTGACGTCACGGCGGCTCGTAAGCTCGTCGTCTCCAACCTTCGACTCGTCGTCAAGATCGCCATGGAGTACCGCCGTGCCTGGACAAACACCCTCGACTTGATTCAGGAAGGCAACGTGGGATTGATGGAAGCCGTCCAGCGCTACGATCCGTATCAGGGCGTCAAGCTCTCCTCGTACGCGGTCTACTGGATCCGTGCCTACATCCTCAAGTACATCCTGGACAACATGAGGAGCGTGCGGCTCGGGACGACTCGAGCCTCTCGAAAACTCTTTTTCCGTTTAAACAAGGAAAAAGTCCGGCTCGAACGAGAGGGATTCGAGGTCGAACCGAAAATGATTGCCGAACGGCTCGACGTCAGTGAGGACGACGTCCTCGAAATGGAAGCTCGCCTCTCCAGACCCGACACCTACCTCGATGCACCCCTTCGTCGAGAAGACGGCGAAGGCGCCACCGTCGGAGAGGGATTTGCTACCGCGGGAGCCAGTGCCGAATCTCAGGTCGGAGACGAAGAGCTTCGGTCAACCTTTCTGCAGAACGTCGAAGACTTCTCGGAAGAGCTCGAGGAACGCGACCAGCGCATCCTGCGCGAGCGATTACTCGCAGCCGAACCCAGCACTCTCGCCGAGATGGGCAAAGAGTTTGGCGTCTCCCGCGAACGGGTTCGGCAACTCGAAGCCCGACTCCTAACAAGGTTGCGCGCCTACATGAAGGACCACATGGTGGACTTCGAATACTATGCGCCTCCCGGTGAGGAGTGACCGGGTTCCCCAGTCAAAGAAAGCGGCTCCTCGCTTTTCTGGGGAGTGCTTTGTGCTTTCTCGGTTGCGGCCTGTACGACACCGAGTCCCCGTCGACACGATCTGCGCCCGCGG
>JAQWNI010000020.1 GCA_029268645.1 Myxococcota bacterium | reverse complement strand
GATTCCCCGGTCCAAAGCGTATTGGACAAGCTCCACATCCGACTGAGTATCTCGGAGGGCGAAGGTCCCGAAGCCAATATCGGAGACCTCCACCCCAGTTTTCCCTAAGCGAACCCTTCGCACTTCTGAATCGCCCAAAGTCTTGCGCGACCCAATCTGGACCGGCTCCGCGCGAGCGGGGCCGGACAGAACCGCGGTGCCCACTCCGAGCCAAGCGCCCATCCGAAGAAAATCTCTACGTCCGTAGTCTCTTGGCCGCCGATCCACTCTCATCTCGTCCGCCATTTGCCCGTCCTCGCCTCGTGTTTGAAATGTTCGAAGAAAGACAGGCCTTCCTCTGGCTCGAAAAGCCGCCCTCCGCGGCGTAGCGACTTCACAACAAGACCCGCTCAAACGGGACTCAACCCCCACAAATTAATCGGATCATTCGAAAAATTCTCTGACTTTTTTCAAATGCTTACGCCTACATCATGCCGGTTCCGTCAGTCCGCGATACGTTTACGGTCGGCTTTGGGGGGCCTTTCAAATATGCAAATCCAGATTCAGTCCGACAGAAACGGTCAAACTACCTTCACTGAGTTCAATCCGAACTTGCTGGATCCGGAAGCGGCAGAACACAGTCTGCGCGAGCCTGCGGCCGAAATCGACCCTCTGGATCAAGAAGAATCAGAAGCAGAAATGCCTGCGGACGAAATGGGCCCTGCCCTAGGAGTCCTCATCGCAGCAGGTCTTGGCGGAGGCTGGTGGACGGTGTTCTTCGCTGCCGTTCGTTCAGTCGGCTAAACACGACAAGTCCAGGCGAGTACAAACGCTCTCGCCCAACGAGCAAGCCCTGGGTGCCGCCGTGCCCCCCCCTTGCCGCTTAGACCTTATCGATCTCCGCTGCTCGGCCGTACTGCGCGTCGTAAAACGCTCGATACTCCCCGGACTTCAAGGGCATCCACCACGTTCGATGATCCGAGTACCATCGAACAGTCTCCTCAATGCCCTCTGAAAAGTCCCGCCGAGGTTTCCAACCAAGCGCCCTGATCTTCTCGGTCGAGACCGCATAACGCTGATCATGCCCCGGTCGGAGACCCAATCGAGGCTCAACGACGGACTCCGAATGCCCTAAGCAATCCAGAATCATCTGAGTAACTTCTGCATTGGTCTTTTCCGGTTCCTGATTAGCTCCAACATTATAAACCTCGCCGCTTGCGCCTGAGTCGAGTAGAAGCAAAATCGCTTCGCAATGGTCCTCAACCCTCAACCAATCCCGGATCTGTGTACCTCCGTCGTAAAGAGGCAGGGGTAAGCCTTCCAAGGCGTTCGTAATAAAAAGCGGAATCATTTTTTCAGGATACTGATAGGGCCCATAGTTATTCGTGCAGCGAGACACCAATACATCCAACCCGTGCGTTCTCTCAAAGGAGAGCGCAATATGGTCAGCCGCTGCTTTTGACGCGGAATAGGGACTCGACGGCCTAAGCAAAGCCATCTCATCAGGCGCTTGAGGCGCCTCCACGTCGCCATAGACCTCATCGGTCCCAACCTGAAGGAATCTGGCTTCAGGCTGGTAACGCCGCATCGCTTCAAGAATCGCGAAAGTGCCCCCTACATTCGTCTCAACAAAGGAGCCTGCGTTCTCGGAAGTCGACCGGTCAACGTGAGATTCGGCGGCAAAATGAACGATCACGTCGCACTGCTCAACCCAGGGTTTCAGACTCGCGATCTCTCGCACATCAACTCGAGCGAATGTGTAGCGCGACGACCGTTCGACTGAGGCCACGTTGGCTGGATTTCCCGCATACGTGAGGAGATCCAAGTTCATCACCTCGGCGCCCGGATCCCGGTCGAGCAACATCCTCACAAAACACGAACCAATAAAACCACAGCCGCCCGTCACCAAGACTCTACGATCAGCCATTTGGAACCCAGACTCCGGTGGACACCCATCGAGCCCAGTCTAAGCAGCACACCGGCTGGCTCGACGTCTCCTTCATCGCGAGGCGATTCATCTGCCTAGAAGAGCGTGTAGATGAATGGAGCCGCTGCTGTGCCCCCAAGCATAACGAGAAGGCCCAGGCCAAGAATGGAGATAATGATTGGCGCCAACCACCACTTCTTATTGTCCTTCAGAAAGTCGACGAATTCACTTCCAAGCCCTGTTCGGTCCTGATTCGCCTGCGATGCAAAGTCATCGTCTCTCGGCTCATCCGCCATTCTGAATCTCCTATCTCTCGAAATTTTCTATCTCATTCGTCGTAGGCACGCCGGCGCCATCCGCGTCGATCAGAACTGCCTAAAGTAACTCTCTTTTCCGCGGTCCGAGCGGCTCTTCACCCAATATGTTTCCAAATTAGGCTCCAATTTTCTCATCATCGGATCCCGACCGAAGAGTCTCATACCGAGACCGATTGGCGTAATGAGGAGATAAAAGAGCGTCCCCATGATGACGTACGACAATACAAACCCAATCGGAAAAGCCAGCAACGTCAGGCCCACATAGATCGGCCAATTGGCCTTCGGGAAAACCAGCGACTGGACCAGTGAAACCACTGCCAGTGCCGCCAGCCCCGCTGAGACAGCCTGCCGCGCGTCTCCCAGCCCAAAGCCGAACAGTAGGACTTCAAACCAAGCCATGGCCGCAAGAGCACCAAAGCCAGCCAAGGCAATAAAGCCAAACTGCCTCAGGGTCTTCTCATCGGGCGTCAGGTCCAGCTCGACCAGCTTACTCATCAAATTGCTCCCACGGCAGTCGCCGCGTCAATCCAGCGCGAATTCAGCCAAATAGGCATCAACGTCGATTTCCCGAGCATTCGGCTGATCCTCTTTCAGTAGAACGAAATTCTCAAGAACGAGCACATCCATATTTGTGTACATAAAGCACCTGTAGGCATCGTGAGGCGTATTCACGATCGGCTCACCTCTGACATTAAAGCTCGTATTAATCACCACAGGGCTTCCGGTTTTTTGCTTGAAGGCTTGAATAATCTGATAGAAACGAGGGTGATGTTCCATGTCAATGGTTTGGACACGCGCGGAGTAATCAACATGGGTGACCGCCGGCACTTTCGACCGAACCTCTTTTAGCTTATCAAGGCCCTTCGCTTGATCAGCCGTGGTTACGGGCAGGCGCTTCTCAGACCGGACGGGTGCAACCAACAACATGTAGGGACTATTCTCATCCGGCCGCATTTCGAAATATTCATCCACGTCTTCGCGTAAGATCGCAGGGGCAAACGGACGAAAAGACTCTCTAAATTTGATCTTCAGGTTCATGGTCTCTTGCATCTCGGTTGAGCGCCCATCTCCGAGGATTGAGCGGCTCCCCAAAGCCCGCGGGCCGAACTCCGCTCTATCTGCAAAATGGCCAACCACGTGCTCGGTCGAAATCAGCTCGGCGATTCGATCGACAAGCTTCTCCTCGTCGTCATATCGCTGGTAAACAGCGCCTGACGAGTCCAAATAGCGCTGAATCGTATTTTCGGAAAACTCTGGGCCAAGGAGCGAGCCGCTCTGATGATCTTCAGCTTGGGCCACCCGCGGATTGTCGAGGAGTTGATGCCAGGTGAACAGCGCTGCACCCAGCGCGCCTCCGGCATCGCCCGCCGCTGGCTGGATCCAAAGGTTTTCAAAGGGGCCTTCGCGAAGGACTCGACCATTCGCCACACAGTTCAGCGCGACTCCACCCGCCATCACAAGATTTTTTGACCCCGTCAATGAATGGGCGTGATGGGCAATTTTCAGGACAATCTCCTCGGTCACAACTTGAATCGAGGCCGCGATATCCATCTCCCGCTGGCTGATTTCAGTCTCTGCTTGGCGCGGAGGCCCGCCAAACAGTCCATCCATTTTGCTCGTCGTCATGACATCCCGGTGACAAAAACCGAAATAGTCCATATCCATTCTAAATGAGCCATCATCTTTGATGTCAAGCAGCTTCTCTCGAATCACATCGGCGTAGACAGGGTCGCCATATGGAGCAAGCCCCATCAACTTGTATTCGCCACTGTTGACTTTGAAGCCTGTAAAATACGTAAAGGCCGAGTAAAGGAGCCCGAGCGAGTGAGGGAACCTCAGCTCGTTCAACATCTCAATCCGATGGTCTTGGCCCCTCGCGATACTTCCAGTCGCCCATTCGCCAACACCATCGAGTGTCAAAACCGCCGCCTCCTGAAAGGGGCTGGGAAAGAATGCGCTCGCAGCGTGGGACTCATGGTGGGAGGTGAACACATAGCGGCCTGTGTAGGCACCCCTCAGGCCCCGGTCGAGTTCGCGAGGTGTGTGAAGCTTCTGCTTCAACCACAGGGGCATTCCCATCAGGAACAGCTTAAATCCCCTTGGGGAGTAGGCAAGGTAAGTCTCGAGCAGGCGGTCAAACTTCAGCAGCGGCTTGTCGTAAAACGTGACGAGATCCAAATCATCCGCCGAGATCCCGCCCTGCTCTAGGCAGAAGTCGACCGCTTCCTGCGGAAAATTATAGTCATGCTTCTTACGGGTGAATCGTTCTTCTTGGGCCGCCGCGACGATTTCACCGTCTTGCACCAGGCACGCGGCACTATCGTGGTAAAACGCCGAAATACCGAGGATATTCATTTCTATCTTTCCCCATCCCTTACGGGTTTCCCGGGCACTTTTCAGACTCCACTTTCCCAGAGAGCAGTGTCCACCGACGACCCTGAAGTGTCAAATCCAACCCCCGAACGAGTCCGGGCGTTCCCTGCGGTCGACTTCATCACGTGAAAGCGAAATCAATCCATTACATCCTCACCGCCTGTCGGTCGATGGAGCCGTTGGGCTGAATAGTGCGGTCATTCAGGCCTCAGTTCTCCTATCATTTCCCCAAACGAGGCTAAATGTCGCTGGTGAGGTCCAAACCAGCCGGGTTTTAATAAGTCTGGAGAATGACAGTTTTGTCCGAAGGCCACGACTCGCCTCTGCCTGCAGTTGTCGTCGATCTCGACGGCACTCTCATTCAGAGCGATTTGCTTTGGGAGGGGCTCCCCCTTCTCCTTAAGCGACGCCCAGCCGACTTCTTCCTCTCCGCGCCCCTGTGGTTGCTTCGAGGTAAAGCCGGCTTTAAGGCCCAGGTCGCCGACCGGGTGATTCCCGACGTCGAAACTCTCCCTTATCGAGCAGAGGTGCTTAAATACTTATCGAGGGCCAAGAACCGAGGGCAAAAAATTGTCCTTGCCAGTGCCAGCCCGGAGCAATGGGTCCAGCCTATTTCCGACCACCTCAAGCTTTTTGACGACACCCTTGCCAGCTCCGACGTGATCAATCTGGCCGGTAGCGAAAAACTCAAGGCAATCGCCGAGCTGCTCAACCAAGAGCCCTTTGAATACCTCGGCAATTCGAAGGCCGATCTTCCGATCTGGGAACGGGCCACTCGCGCGACGTCGGTCGCGGCTTCAGGTAGGGCTCTTCGCGGCTTGGCGTCGAACCCCGAGCATCGCCCCCTGGAACTTCCGTCGACTTCCCCAACGAAGAGTATCCTGCGCGCCCTCCGGCCTCATCAATGGATCAAGAATGCCCTCCTCTTCGTCCCGCTGAGCCTCGCCCACCAACTCGCTGACCTTTCTCGCCTGCTCCCGACCCTCGGGGTTTTTGTGGCTTTCTGCGCAGTGGCCTCAGCGGGATACATACTCAATGACCTGATGGACGTGGAAGACGACCGACAGCATCCCACCAAGTGCAAACGCCCTATTGCCAGCGGACAACTCTCTATCCCTGCGGCCATTTCATGCTTCTTCGTGCTACTCGCCTGCGCTGCAACGATCTCCGGCGCACTCCTCTCCCCAGCAGCCGGAGCTATGGTGTCGGGCTATTTCTTTCTGACGGCTTCCTATTCCTTTTACTTCAAGGAACAGCTGATCGCGGATGTCTTCATCCTGGCCGGTCTGTACACCTATCGAGTTCTCGCCGGAGGTGTGGCGTCCGAAATCGAGGTCTCGCCGTGGCTGCTCGCATTTTCCACCTTCTTTTTCGTGAGCCTGGCCCTCGTAAAACGGTACACGGAGCTCCTCGCTCAAAGCCAGTCTGAACGACGCCCTACCTCCCGCCGCGCATACGCAGTCGGCGACCTACCTCTCGTGGAATCGATGGGCATCGCGTCAGCGACGATCGCCATTCTCGTTTTGTGCCTCTTTGTCAGTAGCGATCGCGTGACTCTCAACTACGCCCGCCCGCTTTGGCTGTGGCTAATCCCGCCCTTGATGTATTACTGGATTACCCGAATATGGATGCTCGCCCACCGAGGTGAGGTCGACGCCGACCCCGTCCTCTTTGCAGCGAAAGACTGGATGAGCATTGCCACCGGACTGATTCTCGGTGTGATCGTGTGGTCCGCTGCGGCATGACATTTTCCCTTCCGTCCTCGACGTTCCCCCTCGCGGGATGGGGAGCGGCCCCACAGCAATCTTGCGTGGTTTTTCGACCCGAACGAGAGACGCAGATTCAGGAAATCGTCTCCGGCGCCCCAACACACAGCGTTCTGGCCCGGGGAATGGGGCGTAGCTACGGAGATGCCGCTCTCAATCAGGACGCCGGAATCATCCTTCACGAGCGGTTCGATCATTTTCTAGCCTTCGACGACAAAGCGGGCATTCTGACTTGTGAAGCCGGCGTGACCCTTTCGGATATCATCGATGTCGTCGTTCCACGCGGTTTTTTTCTACCCGTCACGCCGGGCACCCAATACATCAGTATCGGGGGAGCCATCGCTGCAGATGTGCATGGCAAGAACCACCATCTAGATGGAACCATTAGCTCTCAACTCATCGACTTCAGGATAATCACCGGCGACGGACAGATCCTGACCTGCTCGCGGAATGAAAACAGTGATCTGTTCTGGGCAACTTTGGGGGGACTCGGCCTGACAGGCTGCATTCTCCAAGCTCGCCTGCAACTGCGGCCGGTGGAATCAGCCTGGATGACTCAACAGTCCCTGCGCTGCCGTGACCTCGACACTCTCCTTCAGAAAACATTCGAGGAAGACGATCTCTTCCAGTACTCGGTCGCCTGGGTGGACTGCTTGGCGCGAGGTCGATCCCTTGGCCGCTCGATCCTTCTACGCGCCAACCCCGCCTCGACGAAGGAACTGCCGCCGAAGATCAAGGAAGACCCTTACCGACTCCCTCAGCCTTATCGGCCAACTGTCCCGTTTAACTTCCCCTCCCTTGCACTGAACAACTTCAATATGAGAATTTTCAACCAACTCTTCTGGATGAATCATCGGGATCACCAGTCCCCGAAACCCCTCCGAGAGTACTTCTATCCCCTTGATCGCATCCATCAATGGAACCGGGTCTACGGCCGCCCAGGGGTCAGTCAGTACCAGTTCGTCTTACCGCTTGAATCCTGCCCCAAAGGGATTCAGGATATTCTTGAGACTGTCAGCGAAAGCCGAGGGGCCTCATTCCTCGCTGTACTCAAGAAAACTGGACCTGCAAACGAAGCCCCCCTTTCTTTTCCGATCGAGGGCGCCTCAATGGCACTCGATTTCCCCAATCGAAAGAGTGACCTCAAGCCCCTCTTGGAACGGCTCGACCGAATCGTGGTTCAGTACGGGGGACGGGTCTACCTCGCAAAGGATTCTTCTTTGGGAGCGTGGGCGCTTCCGGAAATGTACCCGGCCTTAAACCAGTTCAGAGACGTCCAACGCAAGTACGATCCAAACAAACGGTTCAGTTCATCCTTGGCGCGCAGACTAGAACTGCTTGGTTCTGCATGAAGCAGCCTATCATCGTCATAGCGGCAACATCGGGAATAGGCCGAGCTATCGCGCGTGCCCTTGCGCGCCAGGGACACCCTCTGATCCTCACTGGGCGGGATGGGACGACCACGGAGCGATTAGCGGCTGATTGCCGAACCCGATTCTCCGTTCCAGCTACAGCGCTCGTACTCGACGTCCTCGACGCTGAGGCGCGTCAATGCTTCCTTCAACGAGTCAAAGCTATGGCACCAGAGGGGTTCAAGGGACTCGTAACCTGCCAAGGCGTCATGCCAGACCAATCCAAGATGATCGAGGATACTGAAGCGTTCCAGCAACTGGTCGATGTCAACTTCGCTTCCGTCGTCACCCTCTTCGAAGCCGCGGCGCGCGCGCTCACAGAAACCGGCGGCGGTTTTTTGTGCGCAATCACTTCGGTTGCCGCCGACCGCGGACGCCCTCGACATCACCTTTACGGATCGACCAAAGCAGCGCTCACGACGTATCTCGAGGGCCTCAGGGTTCGACTCGCACCGGACGATATCCACGTGATCAACATCAAACCGGGCATTGTTGACACTGCCATGACCTGGGGAATGAGCGGATTAGTCCCCATGGCCTCACCGGACCGCGTGGCACACGATACTCTAAACGCCATTGCCAAAAATCGTCCTGTTGCTTACAGCCCCCCATTCTTCTCGATTGTCATGAGACTCGTCCGAGCCATTCCTGACAAGGTTTTTACACGCCTTGATTTCTAACAACTGACCTTACCTCCCCTGAGACTTCGCAAGAAAGGACACAAGCATGGACCCGCTACATCCCACAAGGGTTCTCGTTACCGGAGGCGCTGGATTCCTCGGCTCTCACCTTTGCGAGAGACTCGTCAGGGAAGGCAACGATGTAATCTGCGTCGACAACTTTTACACTGGCTCCAAGTCGAATATCGAGCCCCTACTCACCGCATCCAACTTCGAGTTCATTCGACATGACATCACCTTTCCACTCTATCTGGAAATCGACCAAATCTACAACCTCGCCTGCCCCGCCTCACCACCCCGCTATCAACACGATCCGATCCAAACTACAAAAACCAGTGTTCACGGCGCCATCAATATGCTCGGCCTAGCCAAGCGCGTTAACGCTTGCATCCTCCAAGCCTCCACAAGCGAGGTCTATGGTGACCCCACCATTCATCCTCAAACGGAGGACTATTGGGGAAACGTAAATCCGATTGGCCTCCGCTCATGCTACGACGAGGGCAAGCGTTGTGCGGAAACCCTTTTCTTCGACTACCACCGCCAGGTCGACCTCTCGATCAAGGTGGCGAGGATTTTCAATACATACGGTCCCCGCATGGATTCTGATGATGGCCGGGTCGTCTCCAACTTCATCGTCCAAGCTCTCAGGGGAGAGACCATCACGATTTACGGGAATGGATCACAAACACGATCCTTCTGCTTTGTCGACGACCTAGTCGATGGACTGATCCGGCTCATGAACAGTCCAAAGGAGATAACGGGCCCAATTAACCTGGGGAACCCCGGCGAATTCACGATGCTTGCACTCGCGGAAGTTATCCTTGAACTCACGCAGTCTCGGTCCACGATCGAACACCGACCGCTCCCTTCCGACGACCCGACGCGCCGTCGCCCCGATATCTCGATGGCGGGAAAGCATCTTGATTGGGAACCCCATGTCCAGCTCCGCCAAGGCCTTGAACGCACCATCGCCTACTTTGAAAAAGTGCTGACCAAGGAGACTCGCTGACTTGATGCGAGTTCTAAATCTCATCTTCGCGCCTGCTCGGAGCCTGGGGTTTCTTAGCCGGTTTTGCGGACTGATCGCAGTGTGCCTTCCGTTCACCGCCGCGGCTCAGACTCCGCCGGACCTCAACGCCTTAGTTGTAAACTGGGCCATGGGCCACTACGCCTCTCCTATTCTCTGCGAGATCGAGGGCCGACTCGTCAGGGGCGTCCGAAGAGTTCTGCTCAAACCCCGCCAAACATTCGGTCGACCCGTGAACCTTGAAGTTCACTTCATTGATATACAGCCGGATGAAGCCACCCGCTGCGTCAATTCCACCGGGCAAGATCAGCCCAATATTTTTGGAAAGGTTTGGCTCCAAATTCCAGGAATTCCACATCCGGAAACGGCCAAAAGAGACTTCAAGCGTCGGCTCAAACGTGACAAGTCGTTTGACTTTGAGATTGTTGAGGGCCATCTCAAACTCCAGACCGTCGCCGTACCCATCCCAGCGCCTCACGTCGAAGATTTCCGAGGTGGTCAGGCCACGCTCGGGCCTGCCATGCCAGCGACCGACGCGGCTCGTGAGCTGGCCCCATTCAAAAGCCAGCGGAAAATGCTCCTGACACTGAAATCGACTGGCGGCCCGACCCTCCAGTTGCCGCTCTTTTTAAGAGAAGACGGCGGCCCTTAAATATCCATTCTTCAGCTACAGCTTCCGCTGGCCGATTTCTCTGTGCATGGAAGATCGACCCCGGCCCATTTTCTCGCTTCGCGAGGACGACATCGAGTTCGAAGATCAAATCGACCACTTTGTAATCCATCTCGGAGAAGCCGTTGATGCGCTGCAGGATGCGGAGAGCGCGGGCGATCAAGACCTCCTAGACGACCTATCCAGCAATATGGCGTCACAGGCCGCTGAAACCGGCTATCCCGACCTCGACAAGCTGGCCCGCCAGGTTCGAAGCGCTGCCCAACAAGCGGATAAGCTCGCCATCCAGCAATTTCTCATCGAGCTCACAGACCTCAGTCGCCGCATACGACTGGGCCATCGAGGGGCCGCGTAGCTAAAGTTTTTAGCGGTCGGCCATGGCCCACAAATGGGCTAGACAAAAAACCAGAGCGACAGCGGTCCATCCGGCCCTTCGAACCAGCCTTCGCCGTAGATGGCAATCAGCAAGATTGTCGCATTTGTCACGCCATGAACCACGATCACCGACAAAAGATCCTTCCGCCAGTAGAACCAGAGATTCGTGATTGCCACCCAGGGAATGGCGACCCACCATTCCCACGGCACGTGGCCCAGTGTAAAGACCACGATTGTCACGAGAAAGCTCGTCAGACTGTAATGCGCCAGCGGAACCGAGCGAAAGTCACCCCGCTCAGACCAAACCTCGGCATAGCGCATCACAAAACTCCGAATGAAGAGTTCTTCAAAGAAAGGAGTCACGACGGCGTAACCCAACATTCTGACACCGAGAACCCATTCTCGACTTGAGGGGCCCATCAGGCCCGGGTCGAAAGGCTTGGTTTCCTCAGGACCAAGCGAAGGGAAGAGGATGAAGGGAGCCATCCAGAGGATGGCCAACGCGACACCGAGCGCTACATCAAGAGGACTCAGGCGCCAATCCAATCGACTTCTGCGGAGCTCGGGATAGGACCCGCGCGCCGCAAACCAGATCATCAGAAGCAAAGGCACCGCCGGCTTGATGAAGAGCATCAGCCCCTCAGTCGAGGCAGGCATCCTCCGGCCGATCTCGACTGCCAACAGAAAGCTGACGTAGGGAAGGATGTAGGGCCACGTTCCGTGCCCGCCTCTCCCCCGAGCGTGCTCTTTGTCTGGTTGACTCACTCGCTCCCCCGTTTAGGCAGCCGGCTGCGTCAGGGCCAAGGTATTGTCTCGCATGACTGAACGCAGGGTCGCCTCGGGTAGCCCCT
>JAQWNI010000019.1 GCA_029268645.1 Myxococcota bacterium | reverse complement strand
TAAGCCGCGGCCGCCCACATATTTTCGAACCCACTCTTGTGGGGCGGGGCGGATCGATGTCTCCCCCGTGCTGAGGTCGACGTGCGCGATTGATTGGCCAAATTCGCGGATCTTCATCGGGCGACTCCTTCAGACTTTTGTCGCTGAAAGGGTATCGCGTTGGTTCATTTTCGGGGATTGCTTTTCGGGGTTCTGCTGCGTGGAGAGTCCGGCAGGCGAGGGGACGCCCCCGGGCCAAGGCCGGGGCGTCCCCAAAGCCTAGGCGCTTCGCAATTCTTCAAGGTATTGGTTTCGCTCCTCATCCGAGGCGTGAGGGAAAGTACAGGTGGTTCGGTCGACGATTCCACCAAACCGAGCTTTCAACGCACGGGCCACGTCATGGGGCTGGGCCACGATGGCGAATTCCTCAAGAATCTCGTCGGTAATGCGCTCGCCCATCGCGACCCACTCGCCGCGTTTCGACATGGCGTTGAGTTCGGCTTGGAGCTCGCCCCAACCATGAAGGTCGAGGACGCCCTTGTAGGCCGGAGTTGATCCGTAGAAGGCGAGTTGCCTGGCCACTGCGGTCCGGCTCTGCTCCCATTCTTTTTCGTCCTGCCCCGTCACGATGAAGCCCGGGTAGGAGACCTGAAAGTCCGAACGGTTTCGTCCGCTTTTCGCGAGTCCTCTTTCGATCGCCGGCAGGGTGACTTCCTGCAGGTATCGGGCTGTCGTAAAAGCATGGACGATCATGCCATCCGCCACTTCGCCGGCCACTTCTGTCATCTTCGGGCCGACCGCCGCCAGGAGGACCGGAGGTGCGCCATGGGGGTTGTCGGTGGGGGTGAACATGGGTGTCATCAGCGTATGGGTGTAGAAGTCGCCACGGAAGTCGAGCTTTTCGTCTTTGTACCAGCAGTCCCAGATGGCGCGCATGGCGAGGATAAACTCGCGCATTTGGGCGGCGGGCTTGGCCCACTGCATGCTGAATCGTTTGGTGATGTGGGGCTTGATTTGTGATCCGATCCCCAAGACAAAGCGTCCTTGGGAGTAGCTTTGGAGGTCGTTGGCGAGATTGGCCATGATCATGGGGCTTCGCGAAAAGGCGACCGCGATTGAGGTCATCAGTTCGATCTTCTCGGTGTGCTCTGCGGCGACGAGCAGAGGAAAGAATGGGTCATGGGCCATTTCGGCGGTGATGGCGCCGTTAAATCCCTGTGACTCAAGCAGGGCCGCAGCCTTCGGAATGTCTTTCAGAGGTCCCATCAACCCAGCATCGATCTTCATCGTTCTCATCTCCTCTCTGCCCTCGCAACCGGGGCATCGGTTTCGCTCTCTAGGGGCAACCCGGGTAAAGTCTCGTTCATTCAAAGCATGGACGCCGCAGGATCGTTTCTCAGGAGCGGGCCGGCGTCAATGCCCCCCGATCCGAGTGAGGCCGAAAATTGGCGCCCGGCGAAGAGGGGGAAGGCCCCCTCGCGGAGGAAACATGGAAAAGATTGAACTACGCCGAGGAAGTCTGTCTTTTAGCGCCCTGACCGAAGGGCCGGTTTCAGCCCCGGAGAGAGGAACGATTCTCTGTCTGCATGGATTCCCAGACGATGCACGGTCCTTTCGCCATCAGTGGTCCTTCTTCGCAGATCAGGGCTACCGAGTCGTCGCCCCCTATCTGAGAGGGTACGAGACCCAATCTCAACCGGCCGATCAAGACTATTCTCTGCAGGCCATCGCCGAGGATGTTTTGGCTTGGCTCGACCAACTCGGGGAGGCCAAAGTGCACCTTCTTGGCCACGATTGGGGTGCTGCAATCGCCTACCTTGCCGGGGCGCTCGCACCAGACCGATTTCATTCGATTACGACGATCGCGGTGCCGCCGGCAGCAAGGATGGCCGACGGCATTCGCAAGGTGCCTGGTCAAATCTTGAAGTCTTGGTACATGAACTTCTTTCAAATCCGCGGCCTGTCGGACTGGCGCCTCGAACGCGACGACTGGGCCTTGATCCGAAGGCTCTGGCGTGACTGGTCGCCGGGTTTTCAGTTGCCCGAGTCCGAATGGGCTTCCCTCCGGAGGACCTTCGCCGCTCCGGGCGTCAAGCGCGCGATGCTGGCCTACTACAGACAAAATGCGTCACCGGCCATTATGCTGGGACTGAAGCGCACAGCGGCCATGGACCTGACGACGGTTCCCGTACCGACCCTGGCTTTGACCGGTGCTGAGGACGGCTGCATTGATACACGACTCTACGATTACGTCTTTCAAGAAGCGGATTTTCCTCGAGGTCATCGCGTAGAACGGATCGAGGGGGCTGGCCATTTTCTCCATCAAGAAAAACCGGATCACGTCAACGCGCGACTGCTGGACTGGATTGATTCAAATCAATGAAGGTGTGTCCCCTTCTGATCAGCGACCTCGGAATCGAGGCGTCCGTTTTTCCACAAAGGCACGCACCGCCTCACGGTGATCCTCTGTTTGGGCGCAGGCAATGATCCCCTCGGCCTCATGGGCGAGGCAGCGATCCAAGTCATCGCTTTGGCCTCGACGCAAGTTGGCCTTCATGTGCCGATAGGCAACGCTCGGCCCCGCGGCCAGCTGCCGAGCCAGCTTGAGCGTCTCAGCCATCATTTGAGAGTCTTCGACGACACGGTTGACCAGGCCAAGAGCGAGACCCGCTTCGGCACCGATTCGCTCGCCCGTGAAAAATAGTTCGTGGGCCTTGGCAGGGCCGATCAGGCGGGGCAGAAAAAAACTGGCCCCATAGTCCCCCGAGAGCCCCACTCGCGCGAAGCCGGTTGTCATGAACGCACTGCGCGCGGCGATCCGTAGGTCGCAGGCCAGGGCAATCGAAAAACCCGCACCAGCGGCGGGCCCGGGAAGGGCCGCGATCGTCGGCTGGGGCAGGGCGTAAAGTGCCCCGGTGAGGGTTTGTTGTCGTCGTGTGAGATCTTTGATCAGGCCCTCCCGGGTCCGAGGCCGATCGGTTCGAGAAGCTTGGGCGTCCCCCATGCCTTTTACATCGCCGCCCGCACAGAAGGCCGTACCTGCGCCGGTGAGGACGATGCATCGTGCGGTTTCGGGCGTTTGCGCCAGCATCGCGAAAAGGTTTCGCAGGGCTGGACTCAAGGTGTCTGAAAGCGCATTCCTGGATTCAGGCCGATTAAGGGTCACGACTGCGACGCCCTCTTCGACGGTCGCCAGAAGTTCTTCGGTGCCAGTCTCGATTTCAGTCATCGGTGGAAAAAGTGACACAGGCGTAACGGCCCGTCATCTCTGGTTCCAGCAGCCGGCCCGGGCGTGTTTGCCGCCTGCGATTCGCTAGCCTGCAGGGTCGATTGACAACGTTTTTGCGCGAGGAGGTAGGCCGGATGAGTGAAGAAACGAAGCCCCAGGGGCTTGGGACGATGGCGGTTCATGCGGGCCAGGAACCCGATCCGACCACCAATGCCCGCGCGGTTCCGATCTACGCCACCACCTCATACGTGTTTGATGACACAGCGCATGCGGCCAACCTCTTTGGCCTCTCAGAGCTTGGAAACATCTACAGCCGTTTGATGAATCCGACCAACGACGTTCTCGAAAAGCGATTGGCCGCCATGGATGGCGGGGCCCTGGGGCTCGCCTTTGCGTCCGGACAGTCTGCGATTACGGCTGCCCTGCTGACGATTTGCCATTCTGGCCAGAATTTCGTGTCTTCGACGAGCCTCTATGGTGGGACGTGGACGCTCTTTACTCAGACTTTTAAGAATATGGGCATCGAGGTTCGTTTTTTCGATCCGGATCATCCCGAACAGATTCACGATTTGGTCGATGAAAACACACGTTGTGTCTATTTCGAGAGCATCGGAAACCCTAAAAATGACGTGCCGGATTTTCAAGCCATCACCGCGGCGGCTCATCAAAACCGAATCCCTGCGATTTGTGACAACACGGTCATGACGCCCGCGCTGCTCCGGCCCATTGAACATGGTGTGGACATTGTGATCTATTCCACGACAAAATTCGTAGCAGGACACGGCGTGCATATTGGGGGTGTGGTAATCGACAGCGCGAACTTCCTCTGGGCTGAGGATCCTGAACGCTGGCCCGAGTTTTGTGGACCCTCTCCCTCCTACCACGGGGCGGTCTTTGAGGAGGCCCTTCGGCCGATGGGCAATATCGCGTATCTGATGCATATGCGGACCCACTGGCTACGGGATACGGGGGCGGCCATGAGCCCCTTCGCTTCTTTCTTGACGCTTCAAGGTCTTGAAACGCTTCACCTCCGTATGCCTCGACACTGTGAGAACGCATTGGCGGTCGCACAATTTTTGGAGGCCCACGAGGCCGTGGAGTGGGTCAACTATCCCGGCCTTCCGAGTCATGCGCACCATGCCGCCGCTCAGAAGTATTTGCCAGATGGTGCCGGAGCGATTCTGGGTTTTGGTATTCGTGGGGGCGAGGAGGCCGGGAAGAAATTTATCGAGAACGTCAAGCTGGCCAGTCATCTCGCGAACATTGGCGATGCGAAGACACTGGTGATTCACCCGGCTTCGACAACGCACTCACAATTGACGCCCGAAGAACAGGCATCAACGGGAGTAAGCCCCGAATATATTCGCATTTCGGTCGGTATCGAAGACGCAGCGGATATCATCGCTGACCTCGATCAAGCACTTTCCGCGAGTCGTTGAGCTTTGAGAGCGACGCTTGGAGGGTGGCTTGAGCGCTCCCCGTAGTTCAGACGATTCGCGGATGGCCCGCCCGCTCCGCCATGCCAAGACCTGGGTTTCTTCCGAGGGGGTCGACCTCGAAAATGGCGGGCGGGTCGAGGAAGTGACGGTCTGCTACGAGACCTGGGGTGAGCTGAACGAAGCGGGCGACAATGCTGTCTTGATCTGTCACGCGCTCAGCGGTGACAGTCATGTTGCGAGACACGATTCTGAAGATGATCCCGGTTGGTGGGAGATCCTCGTTGGCCCGGGCCGTGCGATTGATCCCGGCCGTTTCTTTGTGATTTGCTCGAACGTTCTGGGGGGGTGCCGCGGCACGACGGGGCCGAATTTTGTCGATCCGAATTCGGGCCGCCGTTTCGGCGCAGATTTCCCGCTGGTGACGGTGGGCGACATGGTCGAGGTCCAGAGCCAGCTGTTGGACCATCTGGAAATTGGCTCGCTGTGTGCCGTAGTGGGTGGATCACTGGGGGGCTTGCAGGCTCTCCATTGGGCGAGTCGTCATCCAGAGCGGGTCGAGGCAGCAGTCGTGATTGCGGCCGCGCCGCGCTTGAGTAGCCAGGGAATTGCCTTCGATGTCGTGGGTCGGAATGCGATTCGACACGATCCTAGCTTTGCTTCAGGGCAGTACTACGAGGGGGCGGGTCCTGAGGCGGGTCTGGCGTTGGCTCGAATGCTCGCCCATGTGACCTATCTGTCCGATGAATCCATGCGCGCCAAATTCGATCCGACTCGCCTGCAACCCAGGGCCATTGAAACTGGTTTTGAGAGTACTTTTTCGGTCGGAAGCTATCTCGCCTACCAGGGAGACCGTTTCGTCGAACGGTTTGACGCGAATAGCTATATCACCTTGTCGACTGCCATGGATCTCTTCGATTTGGGAGAGACGGATGAGAAAATTCGTGCTTCTCTGGCTTCGGCCACGTGTCGCTGGCTCTTTCTTTCCTTCTCGAGCGATTGGCTTTACCCGCCGAGTGCGTCGAAGCAGCTTGCCGATGCCCTCATGGCCCGTTCCTGCTCGGTGACGCGCTGCGTGATTGAAAGTTCCGCGGGGCACGATTCATTTCTGCTTGAGGAGGGGATGCGTCAAGGCGCTCAAATGGTGTCGTCATTTTTGTCGAACTCGGGGGTGAGAGCGAGAGCCGTCCGAGTGCCCGAAGAGCCGCGGAGCAACCCCGCGACAAGCATTTTTCATGCTCAACGTCTCGACTATCAGCTGATTTTGCGTTTGATGCCCGAAGGGGCCAGTGTGGTTGATCTCGGCTGCGGCAATGGGGAACTCCTCACTATTCTGCGGGAGCGCGGGCATCGTCCCCTGCTTGGCGTCGAGTGGGATTCCGAGGAAGTCGTGGCCTGTGTTGAAAATGGTCTCTCCGTGATTCATGCGGATCTTGATCAGGGCCTCGCTTCAATTCCCGACCAGAGCTTTGATGTGGCTCTTTTGTCTCAGACCCTGCAATCGATCGTCGATGTGGTCGGTGTTCTCGACGAAATCGTTCGGATCGGCCGAAGAGGCATTGTGAGCTTTCCGAACTTTGCTCACGCTCCAATGCGACAGATGTTTGCCCGAGAAGGTCGTCTCCCCAAAGGAGAAGGCCTATATGCCTACGAGTGGCACGACACACCGAATCGGCGTTTTCCGTCGATTCTCGATTTTCAGGCTCTCTGTGCCCAGCGAGAATTGCAGATTTTGGAGTCTATCTACGTCGACTCCCGTACAGGAGAAGAGGTGACTCAGGATCCGAACCTAAATGCGGACATAGCGGTATTCGCCTTGGCCCGCTGAAGATATCCGTTTCTGGTTTTGCTGGCGCCGCGCAGCGGCGAGTAGAAGTCAGGGCCGAAGGTTGGATCGCCTGTTCGCCGAGGCAGGCGCTTCCCTCGCCCTGAGTTTTAAGAGGATCAAAGAAACAGCCCGAAAATAAGCGATGCTCTTGGGGCCAAGCAGGCTATTTCGCTTGCGTATCGGGGGAGAAGCTCTGCCCGCTCAGGTCTGGTGGTCCTTGATAGAGGAGCTGCATGCGCCGAGACGCGATGCGCCAACCCGATGAGGTTCGTTCGTACTCATCGTGGTAGATAAATAAGAGCATCAGCCGTCCCAATTGTTCTGACTCACTCCATTCCGTCACCAGCCAGCGCCCGGCAGCGCGGTCACCGTCGACTTCGATCACGGGATTGACCGCTGTCTGCACAACAAAATTCAGCATGGAGAGAGCCCCCTCAAGGACGCCGAGGGCTGCATCCCGACCCTGGGTGGGGCGCCCAAAGAGTTCCCAATGGGGGTCTTCGTTCCAAGTTTCGAGCCAGAGAGGAATGTCCCGACGGTTGACCGCATCGCAGTACCGGTCGACCAGTGCACGAATCTCGAATTCATCGGACCAGTTGGATTGATTTGACGCCATGTCGTATTCCTTCCTGCAGGTTATTGGCCTGAAAGTCGCTGAACGATCGGAGCGAAAGCTTCGAAAGCCTCGTCTCCAATCGTGATTCGAGAAATCCCAAAACGTTCACGTCTCTCTAGGAGACTTTCAATGATCTCCTCAACACCTCCGAATAAACCGTGCGGGTGCTCTCGGATTTCATCTTCGGTCAGGTCCATCGCATGGGCCATGCCTTGGATCATCGGGTCCGGATTTTCAGTCACGAAGGTGAAATAGGCACCAATTTCGAGTTCGAGTTCATGAAATCGTTCCCCGGCCGCGTTTCGCACCCATTCAACTTTTTTGGCCGTCGCCGAGCTGGTTGAACTTTGGACACCGGCTGGGCCGATTTGGCCACTGCGGTTGTCGAAATTGAAACTCACAATATCCGCTTCGCGAGCCGCGAGCGACAGGATCTTTGGACCACCTCCACCGATCATGAGAGGGGGGGCAGGCTTCTGGACCGGACGGGGGGATCCCCTGAAACCTTTTGCAGAATAGAATTTTCCATGATGATTCAGGGGCTCGCCAGAGAAAACCTTTTTTAAAAGATCGATTGATTCGGCGAGGCGTTCGATTCGCTCGCCGGCGGGATCGAATGCGAGTCCTGCGGCTTCGTATTCACCGCGAAGCCAGCCTGCACCGATTCCGAAGTCGATTCGACCTTCCGAAAGGAGGTCGAGGGTAGCGACTTCTTTGGCCAGCAAGACAGGATGGCGGTAGTCATTGCAGAACACGCGGCAGCCTACTCGAAGAGTCGAGGTGGCGGTGGCCGCCGCGGCGATGGCGGGAACCGCCGACATGGATTGATGCGGATGATGGGTCGCTTCCAAGGCCGGGCCCGGACCGAGAAAGTGGTCTGCGAGGTAAAGCGCATCGTACCCGAGGCTTTCGACTTGACGAGCGCGGTTTTGCCACACTTTGCCCGTCTCGGCATGAAAGCTCTGGACTGCAAACCGAAACGGCCGTAATCCTGATTCCTGATTCACGTATTACGCCATGCCGCGTCGTTTGAGCTCCCGAGCCAAGCGCTCGGTGTCGGCGATGCTTGGCTCGGTCAAGACACTTTCGTCTTTCAGTTTGCCCGCTGAGTGAAGGAACATTTTCGTTCCGTCATACGTGATGAACTTTTCGGGCACGACTTCAAGCACGACGCGGAGGGGAGAGTTTAGCTTCTGCTCAAAAATGGCAGCTTCGCGCTCATTCTCTCCGTGGAGATGCCTCGAAAATTTTGGATAGAACCAACTTTTGGTTTCGTCATCCTCTCGGACGTGACACTTTCCCTTGATGGTGACCGTTTTGCCTGTCCCGAGCTCGGTCCCGGTACTGGTGACCACGACGGAAACCTTAGGATTCCTCCGCACGGCTGAAATTCGATGTCGGTGTGCGCCGGCGGTCAACCACATCCGGTCCTCGTGCCAGAGGCACGACATGATGACACCCATCGGCCACTCTTCTCTCGTACACCAATTGAAGACGCATTCACGTTGAGTCGTGAGAAGCCGCTCGCGTGTTTCAAGGTCGAGTCCGTAGATCGAAACTCGTTCGTAATCGTCAATGGCTTCCATGGATATCCTCCGGGGTTTTCGTGAGAGCTGCCGAGGGTAGCGCGGTCAAGGCTGGGGCGACCCTGTAAGAGTGCGAGCGAGAAGATAAGGTTTTGGCGGGATCGGACATAAACTCGATTTGTCCGTGAAGGTGTTTTTTGGCAGTTTCGCGAGGTGCTCGCCTGGCTCAGAGCCTGGGGATCGTTGGATGCTACTTTCCGTCCATGCGCGTTCTATTCGGGGTCACAGTTCTGATTCTCTTTGTCGTCGCTGTCGTCCTTGGGGCGATGAGTCAGCTGCGTACCCGCTGTGAGGTCTGCATGGAGTTTAGAGGACGGCAGGTGTGTGAGGTCGCGCGGGCTGACGACGAGGAAGCTGCGATCTTGCAGGCGACCACCGCGGCGTGTTCGATCCTGTCCGGTGGTGTGACCGATGGAATCCGCTGCGGGAACACGCCTCCGCGGTCAATCCGTTGCGGCTCGGAGTAGCGCCGGGTCCGATTCAACAGGTGCGCGCCGAGACCAGTCCGGGGATTGTCGCCATTCGTGTGTTTAATCAGAGGGCGATGTCTCAGGTTCGCCAAAGATCCGTTGGAGTCGGTTTTTTAATCGATCCAGCCCCCCTCCCGCCCACTCCTTTTGACTCTGGCCATCCTGGTAGATCAGGTTATAGGGGAGCACGTCGAGTTCGGCGATCCAGGGGTTGGCACGCTTGAAAGAGACCAAGCCGGGTTGATCAAGTAGAAGCTTTCCGAAGCGTACATTGGGGTGAAAAGATGGTGATTGCAGAGCTTCCTCGAGCTCTGCGGACCATGCTGTGCAATGCGCACAGTCGCTTTTGCCCAGCACGAGAACGGCGGCAGGGGAAGCAACGAAATCCTGCCATTCTTGGCCACTCAGAATTTGAAGCCGATCGCCCATTTCCATTCTCCGCTCAAAGCCTATCGAAAGGATCCGAGTCGACGAGGTGCTGGTGGTGTGACACCTCGTCGACTCGTTGGAGTTCCCAGGCCCATCAGGCCGCGAAGTTGTCGCCCTTCTGCCAGTTGGCGCCACAGAGCCCACCGCTCTGCAACGCTTGAACGGTTCTCAGAGTTTCTGCCGGGCTGCGGCCAGCGGAAAGATCGTTGACGCTCACTGACCGCACAGTGCCCGTGTTGTCAACAATCACCGTCGCGCGGAAAGCAATGCCCTCGTCTTCCTTTAGAACGTGAAACGCACTCGACACGGCGTGGTTGGTA
>JAQWNI010000018.1 GCA_029268645.1 Myxococcota bacterium | reverse complement strand
ACGCGCTTTGATGATTGGTGCAGGTGACATGATCGAAGCCTCCCTGTTGGCATTGCGGAGAGAGGGGCTCGGTCACCTCCGTGTCGTCAATCGGTCGCGAGAGCGTGCAGAATCTTTGGCCGCACGCTTTGGGGTGACGGCTCATGCGCTCTCTGAGCTCGACGAGTTGCTTGCGGAGTCCGACATTGTGTTGTCGTGTATCGGGGGCGATCGGGCGATTTTGACTCGTGAACGCGTGGCCGCCGCTTTGAGGGGTCGGCGAAACAGGCCCTTGTTTTTGATCGACATCGGGGTGCCTCGGAATGTCGAGCCGGAGGTTCACCGCCTCGATCAAGCCTTTCTTTACGACATCGATGACCTCCAAGAAGTCGCGATGGAGAATGAAGAACAGCGGCGGCGCGAATCTCTGGCGGGTGAGCGGATCATCGTCGAAGAAGAGGAGCGTTTTGCGGGGTGGCTCGTGGCGCTTCGGGCGGTTCCTACGATTAGGCACCTTCGGGCACGGGCTGAGCAAGTCCGATTTAGTGAAATCGAACGATTTGCTCAGCGCTTGGATCTGTCTGCAGATCAGCGGGAGGGTGTCGAGTTGATGACGCGAGCCATCGTGAACAAGCTTCTGCACCCTCCTCTGGCGCGTTTGGGAGCTCAGACGGATCGCGAGGAAGGGCTTGCGGTTCTTGAGGAGGCACGGGCCCTGTTTGCCCTCGACGACCCGGATGCTCCAGGTGCCGAAATCGATACTGAGCTGCATGACGACGCTGTCCGCCGCGTCGATCCGTCGGGGTGGTCAGGGGAGGAGGAAGCATGATGATGCTTCGCCCTCTTTGGGAGAGAAGACCTTGTCGGCCGTAAAAATCGCGACCCGGGGCAGCGATTTAGCGTTGGCCCAGGCTCGTACGATGGCGGATCGAATCGAGCGGGAGTTAGGTCATGCCACCGAACTGGTGGTCCTAACGACCACCGGCGACCGGATTCAGGATGTCTCCCTCTCGAAGATTGGGGGCAAGGGACTCTTTATCAAAGAAATTGAACAGGCTCTCTTGGATGGGCGAGCGGATGTAGCGGTTCACAGCGCCAAGGATCTGCCGGCGGATTTAGCAGAAGGGCTTGTTTTAGCTGCTTTCCCCGAACGGGCGGACCCTCGAGATGCTTTGGTCTGCCGTCGGGCCTCCGGGTCGATCGCCAGCTTGCCCCAAAGAGGTCGAGTGGGGACAGGGAGTACGCGACGGATTGCCCAGCTGCTGGCCCTGCGTCCGGACCTCGAAATCATTCCTCTGAGAGGGAACGTTCCCACTCGTCTTGCAAAGCTCGAAACCGAATCACTGGATGCGGTGGTTCTTGCGTCTGCCGGCCTAGATCGGCTCGGCCGTGGCGCGCAGATCAGCGAGCGAATCTCAAGCGATCTTTTGCTTCCCGCAGTGGCCCAGGGAACCCTGGCTTTACAGGCCCGTGAAGGGGAACCGCTGGCCGCGGCGCTCGCGAAGCTCGAACAACCGCAAGCCGGGAATTCCGCCCGCGCGGAACGCAGCTTTCTCGAGCATTTGGAAGGTGATTGCACGGTGCCTCTGGCCGGTTTCTGCGAGGCGATCGGGCAGGGCGCGCTTCGCTTTCGGGGGCTTGTTTCCTCCACCGATGGCCGAAGGGTGGCTCGGGCTGAACTGACCGGGGACGCGCTTGATCCGGAGGCCCTGGGTTCGGCCGTGGCCCGCGCTGTGTTGAATGCGGGAGGGGCCGAGATTTTGGCGGAGCTTCGCCAGGGGGAACCGGGGCCATGAAGGAGGCGAGTGCTTCGGGTCGTCTCATCCTCGTGGGCGCGGGTCCCGGGGACCCGGACCTGATCACCGTTCGGGGCGCAGCGGCTCTACAGCAGGCGGATGTTGTTCTTTACGACGAGCTGGCGTCTCATGAACTCCTGTCGCTTGCCTCCGATCACGCCCTCTGCATCAATGTTGGAAAGAGAGGTCATGATTCGCCCACGCGGTCCCAGCAGGACATTCAGGAGCTGGCGGTTCGCTACGCCCTTGAGGGAAAAACGGTAGTTCGGCTGAAGGGAGGCGACCCCTTTGTTTTTGGCCGCGGGGCCGAGGAGGCAAGCGCAGCCGCCAAGGCCGGGTTGCTCTGGGAGGTCGTGCCGGGCGTCACCTCGGCTTTAGCGGCCCCCGCCTATGCGGGCATTCCGGTGACTGACCGCAGGCATGCGGCGTCGTTTGCTGTGGTGACCGGCCACAAGGACCCCACACGTGTTTCTCGGGATTTGAGCTGGGGGGCCTTGGCCACCGCCGTCGATACGCTGATTGTTTTGATGGGGATGCGAAATCTTCCCGAGATCGTCGAAGCCATTATCGAGGGGGGGCGATCAGAGGCGACGCCTTCGGCAGCGGTTATGCAGGGGACTCTCCCCGAGCAAAAAGTCGTCGTCGCGCCTCTTGCAGAGTTGCCTGCTGCGGTGGCGGAGGCTCAGCTTGGTGCGCCAGCCTGCGTAGTGGTGGGAGACGTCGTTGGCTTGCGAGAGGAACTGAGATGGTGGGAATCGACGCCTTTATTTGGTCGCCGGATTCTTGTCACCCGCGCACCACACCAAGCGGGGGAGTTGGCGTCGGCTTTGCGCGCGGCGGGAGCCGTTCCGGACGTGAGGCCGCTGATCGACCTCGTTCCGTGCGATTCTGAGGAAGAATGTCGAGTTATCGATGCAGTCCTGACGCAGCTCGAGAACTACGACGATGTTCTCTTTGCGAGTTCAAATGCCGTGCGTTTCTTTTTTCACCATTTGGACCGGCTTGGGCTGGGTTCGGCCGCAGCGAATTTGCGCGCTCGAATTCTCTGTATCGGTTCGCGGACGGCCCAGGCCGCCTTGGCGGGGGGGCTCTCGGCTCATTTTGTTCTAGCGGGTGGACGCGGCGATGCGGACTCGATGCTGGAAGAGATTCGGGCCACCCTTGAGCCCACTGGGCGCCGTGTCCTGATCCCTCAATCGGATATCGGCCGGTCCGTTTTGCCCGAAGGGCTCCGTAGCGCCGGGGCTCGCGTGGATGCGGTGCCGTTTTACCGAAATGTCGAGACGGAAGTGGATGGGCCACTTCTCCGGAACGATCTGATCGCCGGTCGGATCGATGGCGTGACTTTCACCAGTCCTTCGGCTGTTCAGCGCTTTGTTGCGCTGCTGGATGCCGACGCACACGCCGCGACCACTCGCTGTATGATCGCGGCTATCGGCCCCACCACGGCCCATGCTTTGAAATCAGCAGGACTGCCCGCGGATGTGATGCCTGATCGTCCCGAGGTTCGCGCGTTGGCATCGGCCTTGACCCAGTACGTTTCAGAGGGACAGCCAAAGCCAATCTGGAAGGAGGAAGGAAGTTGAGCTTTCCCAGAGATCGTATGCGAAGGCTGCGCCAGAGTGATTCACTGCGGCGCATGACCCGCGAAAATGAAGTGCGTATTGACGACTTGGTCCTTCCCCTTTTCGTGGTGGAAGGTAAGGGCGTTCGGGAGTCCATTTCCTCCATGCCGGGCGTCTATCGTTTTTCGGTCGACCTCTTGGTCGAAGAGGCGAAGAGGGTGGCCGGTCTGGGTGTTCCTGCCGTAATTCTTTTTGGCATTCCCGATGTCAAAGATGATCAGGGCCATGGTGCTGACGCGCCGGACGGAATCATTCAGCGCGCAGTGAGCGCGTTAAAGTCGGCCGTGCCAGAACTCTGTGTCATGACCGACGTGTGTTTGTGCGAGTACACGGATCATGGGCACTGCGGGCTCGTCGACGGCGAGCTCGTTCTGAACGACCCCTCGGTCTCACGGATCGCGTCCACGGCTCTGTCTCATGCCCAGGCGGGAGCCGACTTGGTCGCCCCGTCTGACATGATGGACGGTCGTGTGTCGGCCATCCGTCAGAGGCTGGATGACGCCGGTTTCGAGCAGGTTCCCATCATGGCGTATTCGGCGAAATACTCGAGCGCTTTCTATGGGCCTTTTCGAGAAGCCGCAGAGAGCACGCCTCAGTTTGGCGATCGTCGAACTTATCAGATGGATCCTCCGAATCGGCGGGAGGCGATGCGGGAGATGCGAGCGGATTTAGATGAAGGAGCCGATATCCTGATGGTCAAGCCGGCGCTCGCCTATCTCGACGTTATCGCCGATGCGCGGGCGGCTTTCGACGTGACGATTGCGGCTTATCAAGTGTCGGGAGAGTATGCGATGGTTCACGCGGCGGCTGAGCGCGGTTGGATCGATGGGGACCGGGCGATGGCCGAGGCTTTGGTGTCCATCAAGAGGGCCGGTGCGGACATCATCCTCACGTACGCCGCAGCCGATTTTGCTGAACGATTGCGTGAGGAGTAGAAGGGTGCCCACTGTCTACAAAGTGATCGAAGTCGTGACGGTGACGGATGAGGAAATCGAGAAGGTTCTGAATACTTGGTCTTCTGAAGGCTGGGTCTATGATGGCATGCACTTCGCCATGCGAGATTCTTCGAAACGTCCCGCGATGGCCTTTGTGACCTTTACACGAGAATCCGAGTCGACTTAAGCCGATCGTGAGCGGGTGCTAGCCGGCCACTGCTGGCAGGACCTCTTGGCGCAGGCGCCTCAGTGACTGCTCAAGGTCTGTTCGCTCGATCCCTCCGATTTCGGGTCGCACCACGAGCAGATTCAGCGCAAGTTCTTCCCGGTAGATCTTAAGGCGTGCGGTGACTTCGGAGACGTCTCCGAGGATGACGCGTTCTTCGAGGGGAACTGAGACGGCACGAGCGAGTGCAGCAGGCAGTTTGGCTCCGGCCTTCGGCGGGGGGTTCTCGGCCCGGAGCGCTGTCATGGCGAGCGCCAGAGTGCGTGGGTCGTCCGAAATGAAGACCGTCCGCATGATGGGTACTGGGCGGGTGCTTGCTTGTGTGGCCCCATTCATTTGCTTCTGGTGAAACTCGAGATTCTCACGAATCAACTCGAAGGGTTCGAGGGGCGAGGCGAGGTACGGGAGGCTGCGTCGTGCCGCCTGTTCGAGCCCTTTTCGACCGAAAGCCGCCACGGCCAATGGAGGATGCGGGCGTTGAAAGGGCCGGGCTGGGCCCGCTCGAAACGCAGGCGGAACGTCCTCAAAAGGGGTGCCCTCGAGCGACGGAGACCGCCCCGCCCACGTCTCAAGGATCAGGTCGAGCGCTTGATCGAAACGATCTCGCTTGGTGGACGGGTCGAGGCCAAAGGCAGAAAAGAGGGGTGCGCGAAAGCCTCGGCCGAGTCCGAGGAGCACCCGGCCCCGGGAAAGATGATCCAGCGCAGCGACCTCGTGGGCGATGCGAAGTGGATGATGAATCGGGAGAAGAAGAGACGTGGTCCCCAGCCTGAGCGTGCGCGTCCGGCCAGCCAGGGCGGCAAGCACCGTAAGAGGGGACGCATTGACGCCGGGTGCGAAGTGCATCTCCGGGAGCCAGACCGAATGAAGGTTGAGTTCCTCGGCCAAATCGACCCAGCTCAGTAAACGACGAAACCGCTGCGCGGTATCCGCCCCGCCGAGGGAGATTCCGAGGGAAAGGTTTTCGATGCCCCAGGCCTGAATCGATGGGGAGGCGGCCGGGCCGCGAGGGCCCTGCGCATCGGGGCTTTTCATTTGCGTCCCCGGCGGTCGGAGTGTTCTCTGGACGAACGCCCAGCCATCAGGATTTTGGGTCGTCTTCGAGATCGCGAGGGCGGGGCTTGTCGCGTGGCTGGATTCGGATCTTGGTCTCAATCTCGATGCTGCGATCGGTCAGGAGGGTTTCGAGGATTTCCGAGAAATCGATTTGCTCGACCGACTTTCGCATCTCGGACGCCATCCGATCGAAGAATTCTTGGCGACCGCGTTCGCTCTGATCATTGGCGAAATCGATCCAGTCTTTCGGAACGGTCTCGCCAAAGGCCTTGCGCAAAGCGGTTTCCGTCGTGAAGAAGCTCGACAGCCCCATCGCAGCGACACGCCGGATGATGTCACCCACGGCCCCCTCGCTTTCTGTGCCGACCGGTTCGAGGCTCTCCTCGGGTTCCGTTTTTTGGTACGACGACTCTTCTGATCGGCGCGGTGCGGTTTTGGCCATGGTTTCATCTCCCCTTGGGCCGGTACGGGGCGCGGATTCCCCGGTTCCGGTGAGTCGACCGGGGAGAATATCACCTGAGCCTAAAACAAACGGATTGGGAGTCCCCAGGCCTCCCCCGACTGTGATCTGAGACGGTGTCCATGGAGGGGTTCAAGGGCTTCGTTGCATGTCCCTCCGGGGTGAATTACTCTCCCGGGGGTGAGCGGAGTTCGAGGGTCCGATGCCCATCAGGGATTGGGCCCCTAACCCGCGGGTCATCAATTTTGAGACCCCTGGCCGGTTCGCCAGGGGGAGAACCGGCGAGGAGCGAGATGATTGAGACGATCCTGGTAGCGACCGATGGGTCCGATGATGGTGGCGCGGCGGAGCGCATGGGGGTGGCCTTGGCGGCGCGGCTCAGGGCCCGTCTGTCGGGGGTGACGGTCATCGAAGACCGAGCCGTTCAGTCTCCAGGAGAGACTGGCCTGACGCTGCCTCCGTTTCC
>JAQWNI010000017.1 GCA_029268645.1 Myxococcota bacterium | reverse complement strand
GATCTACCGAATTATGACGCCCGAGGAAGCTATCGAATATATTCGTCAGCACGGGGCTTTCGTCTCCATGCCCCTATGCGGCGGCCTACCCCCTGAGCTTGCTTGGCCCAGTCTTGAGCTCTTGGCCCATCGGGTTCTCCCTGGGGTTCGGCAATAGCCACGAATCAACCCGCCCCGTCCGCCGAGCCAAAGAGGCGGCTCCGCACCTCATCCGGCAGCATAATAAAGATCCCTTCCGCTTCAGCCAGCAACGTCTCCCCGTGCCACATTGTCCCTTCAGCGAAAACCTTTCGGCCATCTACGCCCGCTTGATGGCCTTCCATCCGAATTTCCTGAAACAAGGGCGTCGGCTGCCGGTAGCGAATCGTCAACGTGCCCGTCATGGCCCCTTGCTGATTGACAACATTCACTGTCCCAAGCAATTCGTCAAAAACCGCGGCAATCACTCCCCCATGGACATAGTTTGGGGGCCCGCAATAGGGACCTGTAAACGCACCTCGGCCATGGACAACTCCATTGCGGACAGAGAAATCGACAGGCAGAGCGAGCGGGTTACCTCGGCCAATAAAGGGACTGTTCGCAAAAAAGACCATCGGATCCGATTCGTTCTCGAACGCCGCAGCGCCATCTGACAAGAGAGCCTGAGCGAAACCTCCCTTCTGCCGATACGGAGCCAGAAGGCCAAGGGCTTTTTCGACGGCGCCCTGAGCCTCTTCTAAAACGGATTCCGGCGCTTGGCTCGCCCGAACCTCCTCGATCAGTCGACGCGTCGCATCGGCAAGGGGGTAGCGCTGGGCATGTTGATCAAAAATAGATTGATTGGGATCGTCCATAAGCCGCGTAGGACAGCATGAAGGCCCCTCAATCGCAAGTCCCTAAATGACCAAGCCTCCGAGAGACCGCTATCGTCTTCACGGAGGAATAAACCATGAATCTGATGGGTCAGCCGGCTCACGTGGGCCGTTTTTGCGGCTCTCGAACACACACAATCACTACGGAAGTCGTCAGATTCTATTTAGATGCCCTCGGCGGCCAACCCGAAAGGTACGAAAACAACGCACCGCCCCTTCTCCACCACTCTGAGTGCTACGCCTTCGTGGGCGAGTGGTACCTCAAGAATTTGTACGGAAACCTACACGCTCAGCAAGACTGGGAGCTGTTTGCGCCCATCCAAATCGGCACGAAGGTCCGCAGCGTCTCAACCATCATCGATCGTTACCAAAAACGTGGACGGCTGTACGTCGTCAACGAAACTGACCTCTTCGACGCACAGAGCCAGGCCCTCCTCATTCGCGGAAGGACCCATCAAAGCTTTCTCCCCGACGGCCAGGAAGCAGTCGCCAAGGGAGAGTTCGTCGTTGACAGCGAAACCGCCCTGAGCAAAAAAAAGCGCCCCGCTTTTCCGACCGCTAAGGGTCCCGACCTCCCGGCTGTCCAAAAGTTTGTCGACCAGCGAACCTGCTGGATGTTCTCGGGTCCGGGCCGGAATTACCATACCGACAAAGAAGAAGCTCAGAAACTTGGCTTCCCGACGATCGTCGTTCAAGGCATGATGTCCACCTGCTTCGTTTCTGAAGTCATGCACCGCGCATTTGGTCCGGACTGGCTGACCGGCGGCCGGATGTCCATCAAGTTGACCAATGTCCTATGGGTGGACGAAGAGATCACAGCCTGCGGAAAAATCAAAGAAACGGTTCCGGAGGGGAATCGGGAACGGGTGCACTGCGAGGTCTGGGTTAAAAAAAACGATGGAACCCGGATCGCACTCGGTCACGCCAGCGCTCTACGTGCCTGATGAAGCCCTCGGCCTTTGGCGGAGGCGGGGCGTGAACGTCTCAACGACTCGCCAAGTCCCTCGGAGCATTTAGGGTATACAGACTTCCGGAAGCGGATGACCATAGAGCTGCGCGGCGTTCTGATGAGTGATCATCCGAATTTCCTCAACAGGAAGATCCCCCAAAACATCATCGATCACTTTCTGCGTATTGGGCCACGTTCCATCGCCGTGGGGATAGTCAGACTCGAAAAGAATATTCTCTACACCGATCGTATGACGCGTCTGAATGGTCGAAGGATCATCAATCATGCAAAACCAGAAATTTCGGCGCAGACATTCGGTCGGCGAAATGCTGGGATCAGGCCACCCCTGACCGTACCCTGAACGCGCCATGATATTGTCAAGCCGATCCATCAACATCGCGACCCACCCGATCCCGCCTTCCGACATTGCAATTTTGAGATCCGGATAACGAGCCGGCCAGCCGCTCCAAAGCCACTCCGCACAGGCCCCCAAAGCAATCTGTCCGAATAATGTCGATCCCAATTCCAACATCGGGGCGCCGGGAGGCATCGGAGCGAAGCCCGAGGATCCAACATGCAGATTCATGACGGTTCCTGTTTCCGAACAAGCCCGAATAATGGGCTCCCAGTACGCATCGAAGACCGGCGGCAGATCCTGACGATGCGGCTGCTCGGGCATCGTCACCGCACTGAACCCTCGCTCGGCATTCCGGTAAATCTCCTTAGCCCCTTCTTCTGGGTCAGTCACATAGGTAATACCCAGCGGAACAATGCGGTCGGGGTAAGGTGAGTACCATTCTTCGAAGAGCCAATCATTCCAAGCTCGAGTGCAGGCTACGCCCAGCTCACGGTCTTCCAGGAAGCTAAAAAGCGTCCCGCCAAAGCCCGTCACTCCGGAAGGAAAATTTACCGACGCCTGAATCCCGCCAATGTCCATGTCCTTGATTCGATCTTCGATCGACCAACACCCTCTTCTGACCTCATCGAAACGGGCCGGTTCGACTCGATGGTCCTCTTCTGGGCGACCTGCGACACACATAAAGCCGACTTGGAAGTAAGGCTTCCCTTCGATCACCCAAACTTCATGCCCCTCTTCTGTTTCAACAACATGAGGGCCTCGGTCTCCGAACTTGCTTGGAATTCGACCGGTAAACGTATCGGGAGGCTCCATCAAATGGTCGTCCACGGAAATAAACGTGTACTTCACATCTCGCGGCTCAGGATCAGGCAGGAGCGGTTTTGTTGCGGGACGTTTCACTCCCAACTTCACCACGTCGACCATTGCACCTCACCTCCTCTATTTTGATGGGGCCTCAGGACTCAACTCCCGAAGACTGCGAGAGCATATCACGCGGTCTCAAGCTCTGCGGCCGCGGCCGCGACCAAAAGGTCTCCCTCGACATTCCCGCCCGACAACAAAACAGCAGATCTGCCCGATGCTTCTCGCCTGGCCAAGGCCAAAGCAGCCGCCCCCGACGGCTCAAGAACCACCCGGAGCTCGCGAAGCGCGAAGCCCATCGCCGAGATCATTTCAGCGTCGTTGACAACTTCTATTCGATCCACATTCTCTTTGATGACGGGCCAAGTCACCGATCCCGGCCGACGAACCCGCAACCCATCGGCAATCGTCGATGGGGGATCAATCGTTACGCGACGCCCCTCTTCTAAAGACTGCCGCGTGTCATCGGCCCCTTCCGGCTCGCATCCGACAATCTCCACCGACGGCCGTAGGGCGCGAAGAACAGTGGAACACCCGGCCATCAATCCGCCACCGCTGACTGGTGCATAGAATCGCTCGAACTGTCCCGTGTCTTCGAGAAGCTCCAGAGCCGCGGTTCCCTGACCCGCAGCGACGTCGAGGTCGTCATAGGGCTCGATCAGCAAGAAACCTTTTTCATCCGCCAACTCTCGTGCACGCTGGGTTCGTTCATCACTGTCTATCCCAACAAGCACGAGCTCAGCTCCGTCGGCCTCCACCCCGTGCCTTTTATTTCTTGGGGCATCCCAAGGCATGACAACAACGGCGGGAATTTCTTTCAAGCGGGCAGCACGCGCGACGGCCTGCGCGTGATTGCCAGACGAGTGGGCGACCACGCCCGCCGGCGTCCGCTCCGCGCAGAGCAACTTGTTCACTGCGCCACGAAGCTTAAAAGAACCGGTCTGTTGCAGGGACTCCG
>JAQWNI010000016.1 GCA_029268645.1 Myxococcota bacterium | reverse complement strand
GGGTGATGGCGCCGATGACGCCGACCGGCTCCCGGCGCATTTTTCGGGACTGGGGCTGTCCCATGAAGGTGATATCTCTCATGGATGTTTCGTAGGCGTAGTCCCGGGCCAAGTCCGACCAGTAGGGCATGGCATCGACGTAGAGGTCTAGTTGGAAGCCGTGAGTCAGGGCGACCGGGGCGCCAGCTTCAGCCACGACGATTGGTCGCAATTCTTCACGGGCCTCGATGAGAGCGGCGTTGAATTGTTCGAGACAGCGAGTTCGAAATGAAGCGTCTGTTGACCACTGCGTTTCGTCAAAGGCGCGGCGTGCGGCGGTGAGGGCGTGGTCCATGTCCGCATGGGTTCCGTCGGCACAGAGACCGATTGCTTCTTCCGTTGCCGGATTGATGTTTTCAAAAGTGGACCCATCGCTCGCGTGAACGAGCTGTCCGTCAATGAGATTGCGGGACTCGCCCTTCAATTCTGTCATGGGGGCCTCTTTCCTCAAGTTCGGGGGATGCGATTCGACCCGGGACGCCGCATTGTTTGTCGACCGGGGACGAAAGGCCATAAAGATACATTTTGCCTGCTATGTAAATCAAGCGCCCCCCGTCGAAGGTCGGGCATCGGACTGGTTGGGACTTATCTCCGGAAGGGGCGACGAACGGTCCCGTCTAAATGATTGAAATTCAGTGAGCCGTTGAGGAGGCTATTCGTTGGGTATCGAAAAGATGGAGCGAATTGTTGTGGTGGGGAGTTCTCTCGCTGGTCTGAGGACGATCGAGGCCCTTCGTCGCCGGGGGCACGAGGGCGAAATCGTCGCTCTTTCCGCCGAGTCCGATTGGCCTTACGACCGGCCGCCGTTGTCCAAGCAGTTTCTGAAGGGGGACTGGGAGATCGACAAGCTGTCGCTCCGCCGGCAGGGTTTTGATGATCTCGGGGTCGAATGGCGGTTGGGGGTCTCCGCCCATTCCCTCGACTTGGCCGGTCGCCGGGTGGCGCTTTCGACAGGGGACTCTGTTGAGTACGACGGTTTGGTTCTGGCCACAGGCGCGTCGCCAAGGATGATTCCGGGAATGGCAGACAGAGAGGGGGTCCACGTCCTTCGGAGCCTAGAGGACGCGCGTGGCCTCCGAGCGGCTCTGGACCAGGGGGGGCGCCTGGTGGTGATCGGGGCGGGCTTCATCGGGATGGAGGTGGCCGCCAGCGCGCGAGAGCGAGGGCTGGAGGTGGTCGTCATTGAGGCGATGGAAGCGCCTTTGCTGCGTGGCCTTGGACGCCGGCTCGGGGAACTTGTGGGCCAACGCCATCGAGATCATGGGGTCGACTTGCGCTGCGGGGTGGGTGTCCAGGGACTTCTTGGAGAGGGCGCGGTGAGTGGACTCTCCCTTTCGGATGGTTCCACCCTCGAGGCCCAAAACGTTTTGGTGGGCATTGGGGTCGTGCCCGAGGTGGCTTGGCTGGAGGGAAGCGGTCTTGAGGTGGATAACGGCATCTTGTGCGACGCCACCGGGGCGACTTCCACCGAGGGCGTCGTTGCGGTGGGGGACTGTGCTCGGTGGTTCTCCCCGCGTCGCGGTGAGGCGGTTCGGCATGAGCACTGGACGAGTGCAGTCGAGCAGTCCGAGGTTGCGGCGACGCGACTGCTCTGCGGTGCCGCTGAGGCAAAGCCGCTCGACTCGGTTGCCTACGTGTGGTCGGATCAGTTCGAAATGAGGTTGGCCCTCGTGGGGGAACCGGCGGCAGGCGATACAATGCACGTCAGCCACGGAGCATTAAACGAGGATCGATTTCTGGCGCTTCTCGGCCGCCAAAGTCGTCTGGTGGGGGCCGTCTCGATGAAACGGCCTCGTCCCTTGAATGTGGCCCGGGGACTGCTCGAGAAGGGGGCTTCCCTCGACGAAGCCATCGAAGCGGTCGGCTGAGTGGCGCCGGGGCCCGTGGGGCGTTCCAGCGTCCCCTCGGCGAAATAGTTTCCGAACCCGCCAGCCGTGCTCGAGTGGTTCGGGCCGCTATTTTTTGGTCATGGAATCGCAACCCCCCTCCACCGCGCAACAGGCGGCCTGTGAGCAAATGGTGCCGCTTCTCGAGCAGCTGTCCGAACTCGCCGAGGCCGAGGGGCAAGTGGACCAAGTCTTCTTTTTTCGTTCGATCCAGAGTGGATTGTTGGCCTGCACCGATCCGGACGATCTCGCAGGGCCGTTTATGGAACTTTCGACAGCGGCATTTCGGGGCCACCTTTACAGCCCGGCCGTCACGTTTCTTTTGGACCAAGTGCTTTCGATCGCTCAGACATTGAGCATGACTCTCTCCGCAGATGGGGCGGAAGAACACTGACCCGTGGCGATCGTTTTTTGAGCGCTCAATGGGAAAGTCTTTGGGGCTTGCTGGGGTTACCCGTCCGCTTCTGAGATGAGGCGTCGGCGGATGTCTTCTCGGAGGGCTTGTTTAGCGACCTTTCCCCCCGATCCCCGTGGCAGGCTCTCGACGACCACGATGCGCTCCGGCCAGCTTTCCTTGCTGATGTTGCGGCTTTGGAGATGGAGGGTCAATTCTTCCAAGCTCGGGGCGGAGTGTTCCTGGCGAACTTCGACATAGACACACACTCGTTCTCCAAAGATCGGATCGGGCATGGCGATCGCTGCCGCCAATGAAATGGCCGGATGGGTAGCGACCTGAGCCTCGACTCCGGGCCCGCTGATGTTCTTGCCGCCGCGAATGATGAAGTCGTCGATCCGACCGATGACAGAGAGATAACCGTCTTCGTCGATCGTGACGCGATCGCCCAAGAGCATCCAGCCATCTGAGCGGATCAATTCGGCATTGCCGGCTTCGACGTCCGGTCCGTCCCCAAAATAGCCTCGTGAGAGGGTCGGGCCTTTACAGCCAGGCTGGCCCGATCCGGAATGGGTCACGTCGCTGCCCGTCTCATCAAACAAGCGGAGCCGCATTTCGGGAATGGGCCGGCCTGCGGTTTTGAGTCTCTTCTCCCGAGAATCATCGATCCGAGTCCCGCTAACAGCGCCGGTTTCATTGGAGCCATAGAATTGTAAAACGGCGGCGCCCGTTCTGTTCTCGAAGGCAGCGGCTCGCTCATAGGGAACGGCCTCGCCGCCAGTGAAGAGAACCCGTAGTGAGGAGAGGTCGACATCAGCCTGATCCATGACCTCGAGCATCAGGATAAACTGGGTCGAGACTGCAGCGAGGACGCTCACCCTATGCTCAGCGATCAACTCCAGGGCAGCGGTGGCTTCGAAACGTTCCATGACCACCGTCGGTACGCCGAGCAGAGTGGGTGTGACGTGACTGGTCCAGATGCCAAACCCAAAGGGGGCCGGGACCAGGCTCATAAAGACATCTTCGGGGCCGAGGTCTCCATGGCGTACGGCGAGTTCGTGGAAGGCCTGCCAACGTGCGAGATCATGGGCCACACATTTGGGCATGCCCGTCGTGCCGGACGTCGAGTTGAGGAGGGATACTTCCTCGGGCGAGAAGCCTCGCTCTGGCGGGAGTCCGGTTCCGTCAACCAGGGGCGGGCTTTGAAGGCCGTTGATCTTGACCGTGTTTGCTGGTCGGAGATTTTGCGTCACCTCAATATGATGACTGAGAGGCAGGGCTTGCTCTTGCCAACTCCGGACAGACTTCGACACCCGCCGGCCCTGATGCTCCGGTCGGCTGACCAAAGCGACTGCGCGGGTCAAGCGGAGGAGGTGCTCGATTTCTCCCAGCCCGGCTCTCGGCCCAATGCCGACGGCCACGACGCCGGCCCGTTCGCAAGCCATCAACGCGATATGAACGTCCGGGCCATCCGGGAGCAGAATGGCGACGCGCTCCCCTCGGCGGAGGCCGAGCTCGCGAAAAAAAACAACGGCCAAAGCCGCCGCTGCGACATCGTAGTCCGCCCAAGTGAGGGCGGACCCGATGCCGAGGTAGGCGGCCTTAGCCGATTGCTCGCGACCCAGGGTCGCGAGGGAGCTACCCAGCGAACGGCGACTGAACGGCGAGAGATTCGTCATCGGTTTTCACGACGGCGTACTCACTGCCGAATGCTGGAAGACCCTTTGCCTTTCAGGCAGAGACGACGTTTTCGGCGGCGGGGCCCTTCTGGCCCTTGACCACGTCGAACTCGACCCGCTGACCTTCGCTCAGGCTTCGGAAGCCGTCTGCTTGAATGGCGGTGTGGTGGCAAAAAACGTCGGCCTCGCCGTCGTCACGGGTAATGAAGCCGAAACCCTTCTCGTCGTTGAACCACTTAACGGTTCCCTTGACACGCATCGATGACTCTCTCCTGGCGGTGCCCTTTTTTGGACACCTCTCGCTCGAAGGACCGGAGCTTGCGTTCTGCGACCGATGCGATCACTTGACCACGTGACCTCTAAACGACATCTGCCCGACTTCTTGCGTTTTGCTGTTGATTCGTTTTTGATTGAAGTTCCATCAGCGGGGACTCACTGAGTCCGGTTCCTCTGATGG
>JAQWNI010000015.1 GCA_029268645.1 Myxococcota bacterium | reverse complement strand
GTGCCAGTGTGGCGGCAGCGGCGGAGCGTGAAGGCCGTCAGCCCGAAGCGGTGGCCCTGGATTGGATGTTGGAGGATGACGGGCGCGGTTTCATGTTTGCGCCTTTGGCCAACTATGTGGAAGGCGATTTTGAGGCGTTGCGAGAGATGATGCTTCACCCCTCAAGTATTTTGGGGCTTTCGGATGGCGGGGCTCACTGCGGTTTGATCTGCGATGCCTCGATGCCGAGCTACCTCCTTAAGCACTGGGTTCGGGACCGACAGCGGGGAGACCGAATTCCCCTTGAACAAGTGATTCAAATGCAAACACGAAATACAGCCGAGCTTTATGGATTTCGTGATCGGGGAACACTCGAGGTGGGGAAAAAGGCGGATTGCAACATCATTGACCTTGATCGGTTGCACCTTCATGTACCCGAGATGATTCATGATCTCCCCGCCGGCGGCAGGAGGCTGACTCAGCGAGTTGAAGGCTATCGCTATACCGTGTGCAGCGGGGTTGTTACTTGGCGGGACGGAGAGCCCACGGGCGCCTTTCCGGGCAAGCTGGTCCGTGGGGGCCGGGCCTAAAGCTGGTCGCGGAGTTCGTCTCGGCAGTCTGGGTGGGCGATCTTGACCAGAGCGTCTGCGCGCTCCGCCACGCTCCGGCCTTGAAGTTCGGCGACGCCGAATTCTGTGATCACCAGGTCAACCTGGTGGCGAGGGGTCGTAACACAGGTTCCGGGTGAAAGCGTGGGCATAATGCGGGAGACCAGGCGACCTTGAACCGTTGTCGTCGAAGGAATGCAGAGGAGTGAGCGGTTCGCTACGGCTGAGCCAACCCCTTCGACAAAGTCTTCATGGCCTCCTATTCCGGAGTATTGTCGCGGGCCGAGGGTGTCAGCGGCCACTTGACCGGAGAAGTCAATGGAAAGCGCACCGTTAATCGAGATCATCTGTCGATTTGCGCCAATGCGCCGTGGATCGTTGACGACGTCCACGGGAAGGAAAGCCACCTCGTCGCTGTCATTGAGCCAGTCGTAGAGTTCAAGATCTCCCAATGCAAACGTGCAAACAGACCGTCCGTCGAAGGTTCCTTTGTTCCGATTCGTGACTTTTCCCGCGCGGTGAAGTCGCATCAGGCCAGTGGTAAACATCTCGGAGTGGATGCCGTAGTCCCCACCGGAGCCCTCAGCCAAAAGGCTCACAACTTGGCTCGGTATGGCGCCGATTCCGGTTTGAAGCGTGGCTCCATTTGGAATGAAGGCCTGAACAGTCTCGGCGATGGCCCGCTCGACAGGGCCCGGCTCCGCACTAGGGAGCACGGGGAGGGGGCTTTCATGTTCAATCAGGACATCCACCTCGTTGACAGAAAGCTGGTGGGAATATTCAGGAGGCCATCCGTGGGTGCGGGGTAGGGCTGGATTGATTTCGGCGATGAGAACGCGCTCGGGGTCTTGGCCGCAGGCCCGGAGGGCTTCGACGGTTGCGCCTGCGTGAAGAGAGAGGGAGAGATTTCCTGATGCATCGGGAGGAGCCACGGCGGTGGCCATCACACGGGGTGGGTTCATTTCGAGGGCGACCGCGAACCGACGAAAGTCCGCAGGGATGAATGAGACGTTCTGTCCGGCTTCGACCAGTCCCCGTTCGACCGGTCCAAAAAAACCACTCCGAAGCCGCACGCCCTTTCGGGTGAAGAGTGAGTAAAGGCCTAAGAGGAGCCCCGTGCTGACTTCGAGGTCTTCAAAATCATCGCGATTCGCGAGGGCCTCTAAGAGAGCCGGGGGCTGGCCTGGGCCCAAGGGAAGGGCCAAAGTGTCGAGAGGACGGACCCGCTGGGCGGCTTCCTGGGCAGATTCTACGATCGGTTCGGACATGATGGGTGGCTCCGGGGGCGCAGCGATGTCTCACGGGACGCGCGTGCGGGTTGGTTCGTTTTGATGGGCCGCTTGGGGCGTCATGAAACTTTTGTTAGTCGAGCATCTGGATGCGCGTGTTTTGTAGCTCGCGCATGACCGGAGAGAGCAGCTGGTCGTGTCGACAGGTTCGTCGATGGAAAAAACGGATTAGATCTTCGTCACGGTCAGCGCTTGATTCGGCCACAAAGGATTCGAGTTGCTGCTCACGATCAAGCCAGTTTTGGGGTGTCGATCCTAAGAAGACCGCGACTTCGTTTTGGTCCGCGGACTCGATGGCGGGACCTCGTAAGTCCACACGACGAATATATTCGGCCAGGCGGCTAGCAGTCTGCATTTGATAGGCATCGAAGTCCTGAGCGGATTTTTTGGGATTAAGGGAACGAGCCAGCACTTGATGGGCCGGGGAGTAGCGGTTGGGTGTGGTCTCGATTTCTTCAGGCCACTCGAGGTCGATTCCTCGCATATGAGCCATTACCTCAAGGGCCGCCCGTGCATACACCCAGTACCAGCAGAGGTATTGAATAATGTCTGTTCCGGGCGGTGGTTGGGCAATGATTGGAGCAATGGCGAGGGGCGTGACGATTGAGAAACGAACCGTGTGGTAGTCGACCAGTCGAGGATCGATGGGCTGCTTTGTGATCTCTGAATAACGACGCGTCGCCCGTCGTAAATCGCCTAAGGGTTCGCTCAAATCTCGAGTTCGCAGGCCGGCCAGATCAGCGGCGGGATCACCGATGTGGGCGAGTTCGAGATCGATGACTGCGGTCACTCGGCCTTGGTCGAAGAGGAATTGTCCCGAGTCCGCGCAAACGAAAGACGGCTCGGCCTCGCTGACCGGAACGTTCTGGTGAAGCCAACGAGTCACGAAAGAGAGGAGTGCGTCGGGTCGGACCTGACTCCGGGCGTAGCCTCGTTGCCAGACGGGGAAGTCGGCAAGCCCCATTTCCGCGGGGGAGGCGGGGCGAGACAGTCCTGCTTCTTCAAAAGGGGCGATGTCAAGGGAGTGGATCTCGGCCAGAATTCGCATGTAGTCGTCCTGGACGGAGTTTCTTTCCGCGGTGTCCAAGGCTGTTGAGAGGTCGGCGCGCCCCGGTACGCGCTCCATCAGGATGCCCCGAGGAGAGTCGCAGAAGCCGTGAAGTGCGGGAACGGGAATGCCAGCCTCGCCCAGAATTTTGAGGATGCGGAACTCGTGCTCAAGCTGGTACTGCCCTCCGGACTGGAGGCCGCGGTCGCCACGAAAGTACAGGGGCAGTCGCTCTGTCCCTCTTTCGGCGATTAAAAACCACGCCGGTCGCCATCGCGCCTGTCGCTCACATTCGATGACTTTGGCGCCGAGGGTGTTTTCGACCCAGTTGACGACTTGCTGTTGTTCTTGGTCGGCTGTGGGGCTCATGGAGAGTTCTCGATTTGCATGGGGACGCGGATCATCCGATCCGAGGCAAAGGACCCGATTAAGAATTCAGATCCGAGATCCAGCGCGATCGTTCCTGCACCCATGGGCGGGCCTTCGTTTCTAAAGACAGTTTCTGTCCGCATCGAGTCGGGTTCGATCACGACAATCTTGAACGGCATGGGGCATGCGCCCTCCTGTAATCCATAGCAGGTGGCGTGATCACTCAGTCCGCCTTCGTGCGAGGCGACGAGCAGCTGGCCATTGCGACTCCATGATGAGTTGTCGGGAGACTCGACGTAAGCGGTCCCGAGTCGTTCACCGGTGATCCGGTCGATCTTTCGGACTTCGCCCGCCATGTAAACGTTTACAAAGAGCGTGCGGCCATCTTCCGATAGTTCAATACCGTTGGGGAAGGGTGCGCGTGAGCCGGGGACCTCGCTCCACCCGCTCTCCGGATGCCACTCCAGAACGAATCCGGTATCAAGACCGACAGCGGCTTCAAATGTCCCGAGAGCCTGGCGATCCATCGGGAACATATGGGTTGTCAGGAACCCTCCGTCTGGCAGGTTGACCACATCGTTGAGCGCACTGTTCTCCGGCGGTAAGGCACACCCTCTCCAGCGAAGGTCAGCTTTGCCCTGATTCAAGGTCACCTCAAAAAATTCAATGGATTCACGTCCCCCGTGATTGACCACGAGCAGGCGTAATGATCCGTCAGGACGAGTCGCGAGGTCAATGCCGTGAGGGCTGAATGCGTCTGACGGAGGTCCGGGACAGTTTGGGTCACCCCAAGAGGCATGGTCAGGTAGGGCTGTGTTTTGAGGGTCCGGATACGCGATGCGGAAATCTTCGGTTCCGAGATCGAAGATGCCGATGCTTCCAGGTTGAGATCCGTCCATGAGTCCGAATTGACTGACGATTACCTGCTTTCCTCCCGGCAGTAGCGCAAGATCCTCAGGGTTCTGAAGGCCGCAGATGGCGTGAAGGCCCATGGCATCCTCGCAGGAGAGGATAATCGGCTGTGTCTCTGAGCATCCCGAGAGGAGGGCAAGGAAAATGCAGAGACTCAGAAGTTTTTTCTCTGGATTCATAGGCAAGGGGCGAAAGCGGGAGGACGAACAGAGGGCCATCAACGGGCTCCTTCTTTCAGGTTTTCGAGCAGGAAGGATCGAGATCTCTCTATGAGTCGGCGAGCTTCCTGATCGGGGGCGACTCGGTCGAATCCGTGGACGCCATCCTGTACGAGGTGAAGTTCATGGGGGGCGCCAAGCGTTTCTGCACGGGCCGAGTAATCGAGCGCTTGCTGGTGAGGGACTAATAGATCTGCGGTTCCTTGAAGAATCAGTGTGGGCGGAGCTTTGGCATGCACCTGATCAATGGGTGAAGCTTGTTTCCAGCGGGCGGGCTCGGCTTCGGGTTCAGCGCCTACGAAGCACGCCGCCGTCGTGGTTCCCTCGTGGTAGCGACGTTCCAGCTCGTGAAGACTGAGGAGATCCGTGGGTGGATACAGGGCGACCACGCTGCGAATGCGCGTACCTCCGGATCGTAGGCGTGGCCCTCTAAAGTCGGGCCGGGTCTGCGAAGTGGCGAGTAAGAGCGCGAGATGACCGCCGGCGGAGTCTCCCCAGAGGCCAATTCGTTCTGGGTCTGCGCCGAGCTCGTGTGCATTCTCGATACACCAGTCCAGAGCCTCTAGGCAATCTTGAAAGGAATCGGGATACGAGGTGGCCGGCGCAAGCCGGTAGTCAATTGAGGCTACGGTAAAGCCCGCGCAAGCCAGATAGCCCGCCCAACGGGTTAGCCCCATTTGAAAGCGACCTCCGCTGCGCCATCCGCCTCCATGGATCATCAGGACTAAGGGCGCGGGTTCTGAGAGGCTGGCTGGGCGATAGGCGTCTAGGTAGAGCGGCCCCTGGGCGGTGTTTTTGAAGGGAAGTTCTGTTTGCTTCGTGTAGCCACTCCGATCCACTTCGAAAGGGAACCCGAGTTGACTGGGGTCCACGTTGCCCATCCAGGGGGGCATGGCCGGGGGGGCTTTCGGCATCTTGACTCCTTTTTGGCATTGGTCCCGTGGTTGAAGTATTTCTGAATTGGGTTGACCGGTTGGGGTGAATCACTATTGCGATGCGGTTTACAGAGTAGGCCGGCCGGCCATGAGGCTCTAGGTTGGCCGAGGCCTCGCTTGTCGCAAGGATTGCTCGATAGAAGTGCCCGCAAAAAAACGACCATCCTTTCCAGAAAATAAGTCGACCGCGTTCTGAAAAGTAAAGCGCCTAAAATCGGCTTCGTTGAGGCGGCCCTTTTCGACAGCTTCCCAGGCTTCTGGCAAGATTCCGCTCATGTCTGGGACATCCCAATGTCCGATGTCTGAGCTAAACAGAGCGGGGAGTTGGGCGCCGTGGGGAGCCGTTGCGCCGTCGAAGGCAACAGCGGTCATCGGATCGTCGGCTTCGCAGCCGAAGAAGAACTGACGCTCGAATACTTGCCGAATGTCGGAGGCGGATTGGACCCCGCTCTGAGAAAATTCATCGAGTTCTTCGGGGTTCTCATCGGGATCAGACATGATGCGAAGCCCTTCTTCGAGATGGTCGAGTCGAGCCACCACAGCGGGGGCCGCGTAACGCTCGAACAAGGCTTGGAGCTGTTCGGGGTCGACCCGCTGTGGATTGAATTGATGGATATGAGAGCCACCCCGTTTCTCGTAGTGTCCCACTAGATCAGAGTACAGGTTCAGCGCCCACGCGATTCCGCCCTCGAGGAATGCGAATCGGAGATCGGGAAAACGATGCGCTACGCCAGCCAAAAAAAGCGACCGGCAGGTGGCCTCGCCTGCGGCTGAAAAATTGCCGAGGTGGTTGTGGACGTAATTAGTGAGCGAGGTCCTGCTCCCCCAGCCCATAGCACTGGAGTGGAAAGTGGGAACGACATCCAGTTCGCGACAGCGTTTCCAGACGTTGTCGTAAGCGAAGGGGTCATCGGGGCCGAAGCTGTCTATCCATCGAGCGGAACGGGCTTCGTTCTTTCCGGGCAGGGGGCGGGCGATGAGACCGGCGACCACCGTGACCTTGAAACCCAGTTCTGTGACAGTGTGGTCGAGCGCTTGGCACGCCTCTTCCGGTGTGTGCATCGGGATGAGGCCCGCTGGCGTTAATCTTTCTG
>JAQWNI010000014.1 GCA_029268645.1 Myxococcota bacterium | reverse complement strand
CTGCGAGCCGGGCCTCCCTGGGAAGGGGATTTCGCTTTATGTACAGAGGGAGTGGGCCGGACCAGCCTTCGGGTGTCAGTTTATTTGGCTCGGGTTCAAAAAAAATTTCCGATTGGACGACTGACGGCAGACGATATGCCCCGCCGGGGTATTCGGGAGGAAGGCAATGCCCTGTACGCTCGTGCTCACCGTGATTGGCCCGGATCAGCCCGGTCTGGTTGAGAGCCTATCGGCCACCGTGGCTGAGCAAGGGGGGAGCTGGGAAAGTAGCCGCATGGCCCGCCTGGCTGGTCAATTTGCTGGAATTTTAGAGGTAGTTCTGCCTGCGGAGAACGTAGGCGCCTTGGAGGCCGCGCTCGCGCTTTTGGAGACGACAGGGCTGCGTGTTCAGGTCGAGGTGGCCGGCGATGGCTCCGAATTGCCCACGCCCCGGTTGCTGCGTCTGGACCTCGTCGGTCAGGATCGTCCCGGGATTGTGCGGGAAATTTCAGGGGTGCTGGCGGCCGCCGGTGTGAATGTGGTGGAACTCTCGACCGAGTGCGCAAGTGCGCCGATGTCCGGAGAAATGCTCTTCACGGCGACGGCCCGCCTCGATGCGCCCTCCGAACAATCGATCGATGGTTTGCGAACGCGTCTGGAGACCTTGGCCGATGAGCTGATGGTGGATGTCACACTGGAAGCCGCGGCTGATTAAGCGGGACCCGTGGCGCTATGGGCGGGTAAAATCCTCCCGGGTAAATCCGGGGGGAAGCACCTGCTTCCTTTCATCCTCTGTTTTGCGGGGCACCCCGCGTGGCTCGGAGGTTCGCCACATTCGGAAAGACCCGTGTTGTCGGCCATCCCGGGTGTAGAGACCGACGAGCCTGCTCCCGTGGGCCTCAACGGTTTCGACCTGATACCGCGTACCTTCGCTTCGGTCGGAGGTGGTCCGGTTGCCGACGACGTCTTGTCGCAAAAACAGGGGGAGCGCTCCCAGGTCTTCGATGGTCAGATTTTCTTGATAGGTCATGATCGACGGACCCGCCTGGATCGGTCGATGGGGAGATTGCCAGCCGTTTGCATCCGAACCCCTGAGAGTTTTGACCTTTTTTCCACGCTGACCGACTTGGGGACCGGCTGCGATGCTTTTCCTCTGATCCGCGTTGGGCTCCCAAGCGTTCAGTACACGGCTGCGTGGATTGCCCTGAATCGATTCGAAACGTCCCCGTGTGTCTTCGAAAACTACAGTGGGGTACTCCGTCCATTCAAGGCGCGTTCCTTTTTGTTTAAAAACCCAAACCAGGTCCTTCCACCTCATTGCGTCGGGGTTGGCGGTCTTGGGGTCCTGATAATGAATCAACACGTACCAAGTCCCCTCGAGATCGACCGGTTCTGCGGCGGCACTGGGTGAAGCGCCGAGAAGTCCGATCAGGATCATGCCGAAGGGGGCCCACCATCGGATGCGACAGAGTAAGGGCTGCATCATCTCGCCAGTCTAGCTCTCGGCGGCGCGGCGCGGTCTGTCAATCCGACCGCCGAACGGGCAGGTCGAATTCGGATGCTATGATCCCCCCATGATCGATCAACTCACTTCCGCTGAGCGCCTACGCTTAATGCGTTTTGTCTGTTCTTTTGCCTGGGCGGATCTCGAAATTCAGCCTGAGGAGCGCGCCTTTATTGGCCGGCTGGTCCGCGGTCTGGACCTCGACCCCAGTGAGGAACTCCAAGTCCACCGCTGGCTGGATGTGCCCCCGGATCTCGATGGGCTCGATCCCGCAACGATTCCCGCGGAACATCGACAGCTTTTCCTTGAGGCTGTGGAGGGCGTGATCGCCGCGGATGGGGCCGTGGCCGAGGAAGAGGCTGAGAACGTCGCTGTTTTCCGACAGCTTCTTGTCTGACCGACCGACCCGGGGTTGCGGGGCCTGAGTTGCTTTATTCGGCGCGATCTTCCGGGGATCCGGTGGGTCTCATCAACGCCTCTTGACATGTGGAGGCCACTAATTCACCGGATTCTGTGTATAGCGTCCCGCGGGCTAAGCCCCGGGCGCCGAATGCGGCCGGACTGTCGTGATGGTAGAGCAGCCAATCGTCGATCCGAGCGGCTTTATGGAACCAAACCGCGTGGTCTAGGCTGGCCGTCATCAGAGGGCCGAGTTTCGCCTGCCGACCATGTGGCTTGACGATGGCGTCCAGCAGTGACATGTCGCTCGCGTAGGTGAGGATGCACTGGTGGAGCATCGGATCGTCCGGCAGCCTCCGGACGGCCTTGAGCCAGACACTGGAAGGCCCTGGTTGAGGATCTGGATTGAGAAAGGTCGGGGGCTCGAGATGTCGAGTTTCGATCGGCCCGCGGCGTCCCGCCCACTCTCGAAACTCGGGGGGAATCCGGTCGGCGAGCTTTTCGGCCCAATCTGTTCGGGTCAGAAGGTCTTCGGGCGGAGGGACCGCCGGCATTTCCTGTTGGTGGAAGTACCCCGACTCGGCTTGGTGAAAAGAGGCGGCCATATTGAAGATGGCTTTGCCGTGCTGCTGAGCAACGACCCGGCGGGTCGTAAAGGATCGACCGTCCCGAATTCGATCGACGGTGTAGACCACCGGCACAGCGGGATCCCCTGGACGCAGGAAGTAACCGTGCAGCGAATGGGCCGGGGTTTCTTCAACGGTTTGTCCCGCAGCCGCCAAGGCTTGCGCGGCCACTTGGCCCCCGAAAAGCCGCCCCGGACGTCGTTTCTCGTTGGTTCCGCGATAGATGTTGACGTCGATTTCCTCAAGATCGAGTAACTCAAGGAGATCGCTGATGGCTTCTTCTGGAGAGACTTCCCATTTCATGGTCACGCATGATAGCGGTGTGCTGCGACGAGTCTCGCGATGCGACAGTCGTAACGGAGCCCGGGTTCAGGGCTGAGCTTGCCCCCGGGGCAAGAGCCCCGCCTTTTCATACACCGCGTCAAGCACCGCCATGTTTCCGATGCCCGCTGCGCCATCGGTGATCGGAGGATGGCCAGTCATGATCGCCTCGACGAAGGCTCCAAGTTGAGCCCGGTAGCTCGAAGGTCCAGAGACCCGTTCGACGGAACGCCCGGCTGGTTTCTGGATCGTTAGGCGGTGGTACAGCTGGGGCAGGACGGGATTGAAGACGGAAATCATTCCTTTCTGGCACCGGATTCGGCACGAAACGCGCAGGAGATCTTTTGAAAAAAAAGATACGGTCATGCGTGCGGTTGCCCGGGGTGCTAGATCAAAGTCTGCCCGCAGCCAACGATCGACGCCCGGGTTGGCTTCTTTGACCTCTGCGGCGCGTACAGAAGGTTCGGTGCCGCCGAAGGTTCGAATCATGTTGACCGTGTATGCCCCGAGATCCATTGCCGCCCCCCCCGAGAGATCCAGGCGGTAGCGGATGTTGCGGGGTGAGAGGAGGGGGACGCAAAAAGCGGCCTCAATGTGCTCCAGCTCTCCTAGCGTGCCCCCGCGAAGGGTCTCAAGAACCCGCTCTGTGAGGGGGTGATAGCGCCAGTGAAAGGCCTCCATGAGTAAACGCTCAGAACGTTCGGCAGCCATTTGCATCGTGCAGGCCTCCGCAGCGTTGGATGCAAGGGGTTTTTCGCAAAGGACGTGTTTGCCGGCTTCCAGTGCACGAATTGTCCAAGGCCCGTGCAGGCTGTTGGGCAAGGGGTTGTAGATCGCATCGATTTTAGGGTCGTTCAGCAAGGCTTCATAGCTCGAATGAACCACGGGCAGCTTATGTCGCGCTGCAAATCGCTCGGCTCTCGTTTGATCTCGGGCAGCCACCGCATGGAGTGCGACTTGAGGGCAGTCCTGAGCGGGGCGGATGAGCGCTGTCGGGGTGATCTTGGCGGCGCCAAGGATGCCGAACCGAAGTGGTCGGCTCGGAGAGAGGGGAAGCGTCTGGAACACGGGGAATCTCCGATCAGATTGGATGCATTGGGGCATTCAGCTCGTGAAGAGTGGGGTCTAATTGACTCGGCGCTGCCCGGCCCAGAAGGGTTCCCGGAGTTTGAACTTTTGTAGCTTTCCAGTTGCGGTACGGGGAAGCTCGGTCACGAAGTCTATGCTGGTCGGGCATTTGAAGTGGCTCATTTGCTCCCGACAAAATTCAAGGAGTGTATTTTCGTCCGCCGTTTGACCCGGGCGTTGGACCACCAAGGCTTTCGGTGTCTCGCCCCATTTCTCATGGGGGACGCCGATCACCGCGCATTCCTCAATCGAGGGGTGCTGGTAGAGAACGTCTTCGATTTCCGCGGAGCTAATGTTCTCCCCGCCTGAAATGATGACATCCTTCTTTCTATCCACGATGTGAATACATCGTTTTTCGTCCCACACTCCGAGATCTCCGGTGTGAAACCACCCGTCAGCCATCACGGCTTCGGTTTGATCGGGTTGTTCGTAATACCCCTTGAAAACCACGTTCGAGCGAGCGCAAACCTCGCCCACGGTATACCCGTCTTGAGGGACCGGATTGCCGCTTCCGTCTAGAACGGTTATTTCGACGCCAATACCTGGCGTGCCTGCCCGTGAGCGTTCCGCGTAGTCCTGTGGACCGACATTGTGATCGGGGCGATTGACGGTCAGCAGGGGGGCCGTTTCGGTGAGCCCATAAATCTGTATGAAAGACCAGCCCAGTTCCTCTTCGAGGCGCTGGATGAAGGCCGCAGGCGGAGGGGCCCCGGCCACCGTAAACCTCGGGTGAGTCTTGATGGGATAGGCTTCCTTTTCCGGAAAGTCCAGGATCGTCCTCAAGACGGCGGGCGCCATACAGGCAAAAGTGACTCCTTCATCCGAAATCAATTCGAAAATGCGACGGCCATCGACGTTCCGTAAGATGACATGCGTTCCGCCCATTCCCGTGAGCGCATAGACTCCGCCCCAGCCATTGCAGTGAAACATCGGCAGGGTCCAAAGCTCGACATCGTCGTGCCGGATGCCAAGGTGGGCGATCATGTTGTACGCATTCAGGTAGCAGTTGCGATGCGTGAGCATCACGCCTTTGGGGCGGGCAGTTGTCCCTGACGTGTAGTTGATGCTCACCAGGTCGTTCTCGTCCATCTGGGCCGAGGGTGGAGGCGTGGGCTCCGCAGTCGCGATGAGCTGATTCCAGTCGAGCCACCCTGCCGGTGGTTCGATCTCTTCATCGCGGGCCACGATTCGGTCCCGAACCGCCGGCAGGTCCCCGATGATTTCATCGACGACCTGGGTGTATTCGTGATCGACTAGGACAGTTCGAACGCCGGCATGCTGCAAGATGTAGGCGTGATCCACTGGCGTGAGCCGGAAATTCAGAGGTACCAAAATGGCCCCGATTTGACTGGTTGCGTAGAAGCTCTCCAAAAAAAAGTGACTATTTGGAGACAGAATGCAGACCCGATCACCCTTCTCGACGCCCAGCGTTCGAAGAGCGTTAGACAGTCGGTGCACTCGCTCTGCGAGAGACCGGTAGTCGAGGCGAAGGGAGCCGTCGACAACCGCGGTCTTGTCTGGGTAAACCTGAACGGCGCGACGGAGAAAGTCGTCCACGAGCATCGGCACTTCCATGGCGGTCCTCTCTGGGTAAACGGTCGATCAAAGAGGGTACCGTCGTTGGCGAGTCGCGACCTCCCTCTCGATCGTTCCGTACACTCCTCTTTTTGGCAGCCGCGGTCATTCTGGGCCTCAGGGTGCGGGGATGAGGGCCTCACTCCGGCTTCGGCGTTCCGGACCCGCTCCGAAGCCATGCTGCCTGAAAGAGCTCCGAGCGGTCGGGGCGGCCCTATGAGACGACCGGCCCCGGTGAAATTGGCTAAGGTCGGCCTCGGCCCAGCGGAGGTCGATCATGCATCGAGGGAGTCGAAAAGACATGCGAGGATTCGAAAGCCCGACAGGGAGTCAGGACCGAGAAGAAGAGGAGGGCCCGCGCCGCGAGGACGCTTTGGTGTCTCGCATGCTCGAGACCCGTACGATCTTGCTGGCCGGTCAAGTCGACGAAAAGCTGGCTGAGAAGGTGATGGCCCAGCTCCTGGTTCTCAATGGGATTTCTCATAAACCGATTCGCTTGATCATTACGACTCCGGGCGGACATGTTGACTCCGGGTATGCGATTCATGATCTGATTCGTTTTATTGAGTCTCCTGTGGTTGCAGTGGGGGCGGGGTGGGTGGCGAGCATAGGGGTGCCGATCCTGCTGGCTGCCGAGAAGGCCCATCGTTACTCGTTGCCCAACACCCGATTTCTCCTTCATCAACCGAGCGGTGGGGCAGGCGGCCAAGCGGCAGACATTCGAATTGCCGCCGAGGAGATTTTGAAGCTGCGGTCTCGTCTCAATCATCTGATTGCTAACGAGACGGGGCAATCCGTCGAGAAGGTCGAACAGGACAGTGACCGTAATTTTTGGATGGATGCCGATCAGGCCCTCGAATACGGATTGGTCTCGCGCTTGATCCGTTCCGCAGATGAAATCGACTAACCGGATCGTTTTGGGCCCGCCGGTGTCTCCGAACGCTTGAAGTCTCTGGTGACACTGCCTCCAAAGGTCTGGAATCAAAGCGAATTCGCCAGTTTTGTGCCGCCGCGTTGCATTTCGTACTACCTTGCTTGCCTTGAGTTAAATCAAGAGGAGGTTCGTCGCGCTGTGATTCCTGGCCGTGATTCCAACATTCAAGGGCCGCGCGATCGGCGAGATCGTCCACTCCGAGACCTCCGGATCTCGGTCACGGATCGGTGTAATTTTCGTTGCACTTACTGTATGCCCGAAGAGATTTTCGGTGAGCGATATCAGTTTCTACCGCGGGAGGAGATTCTCAGTTTTGAAGAGATTCTCCGGTTGACACGAATTATGGTGCCTTTGGGCGTCTCGAAGATTCGTATTACCGGGGGTGAGCCGCTACTGCGGCACGACTTGCCTCGATTGATTCAGGGCCTCCGTGATACGCCGGGTGTCGAGGATATTGCCCTGACCACGAATGGCACCTTGCTCAAATATATGGCGGGCCACCTTCATCGTTCAGGGCTTTCGCGTCTGACGATTAGTCTCGACAGCTTGGACCCCGAAGTTTTTCATCTTATGAATGGGGGTAAGCTAGATGTCGCCAAGGTGCTGGAGGGGATCGAGACGGCGCAGGGGGTGGGCTTTAACGCGATCAAAATCAACTGCGTCGTTCAGAAGGGTGTAAACGATCACACCCTCGTCGATCTGGCTCGCTATGGGCGCATCCACGGGCATGTCGTTCGGTTCATCGAGTATATGGATGTTGGCACACGCAACACCTGGGATCTTCAGCAGGTACTGAGTGGTGAGGAAATCGTGGCGCGCATCGGGGAGTCTTTTCCACTCGAGCCCCTTGCCCCCAACTACCGAGGCGAGGTGGCTCGGCGTTACCAGTATCGGGATGGCGGAGGAGAGGTTGGAGTCATCAGCTCAGTTTCGCAGCCTTTTTGCGGCGATTGTTCACGGGTTCGAATGACGACCGGCGGTGAATTGATGACCTGCCTCTTTGCGAGCAGTGGGACAGACCTTCGAGGTCCCCTCCGGAAAGGCGCGAGCGATGACGAGCTCGGCGAAATCATTCGTTGCATTTGGTTAGCCCGAGAAGATCGCTACTCGGAGGAGCGGGGCGATCTCGTTCAGGCGGACGGGGAGGATGGTTTGGCCCGTCGCGGTCGCGTAGAGATGTATCAGATCGGCGGCTAATCGCTGGCTTGAGCCGATTTATCCGGGGGCGACCGAAGGCGGACGGGGTTTTCAGGTTCGCGGAGGCCCAAAGGGAGGTTTAATGTTCTACGGCTGGTGGGTCGTTGCGAGTGTCTTTATTGCCCAGATGTTCGTGGTTGGCTTTGTGCAATATGCCTTCCCGTTCGTACTGGTGGCTGTGAAAGCTGAGTTCTCGGCCTCGACCACCGAGGCGAACCTGGCGATGACAATCTCGGGACTCGTGGGGGTGGTCCTTTCCCCTCTCTTAGGTCCCTTGGCGGACCGCTGGTCTGCTCGGGGCCTCATGGTGATTGGAACTCTGGTTCTTGTCGGCGCTTTGCTTGCGCTTTCCGTCACCACAGCCATGTTGCATTTCGTTTTTGTTTTTGCGCTCAGTATCGCGGCTTCGAACATCATGTTGGGTCCCATCACCGGCCAGGCGATTGTTTCGCGATGGTTTGCCGGGAGCCGCGGGAAAGCTTTAGGGATTGCTGCAGTGGGTTCGTCGGTGGGCGGACTTGTTTTGCCCATTCTTGTGACGGGTTGGATTGAACTGTGGGACTGGCGGTGGGCTCTGCGGGCGCTGGCGATTGGCGTGGTCATTTTCGTACTGCCCTTTGTGATTTTTATTCTGAGGGATTCTCCGGCGGATAAAGGACTCGAGCCCGAGGGCGCCGATGATCCTGCGGTTCAGGCGGCGCTTGAGGCGGCCGCGCAGGCACCTCAGCTGTCGACTCGCGATATTCTCACCACCCGAGCGTATTGGGTGATCGGTGTGTCTTTTGGGTTGCTGGTGATGAGTTACTCCGCCTTCCTCGGCAATCTGGGACTCTATGCAGAATCTCTTGGCCTAGCCTCGGACGTGGGGCCGCGACTCATCTTTATCGTCTCTCTTTTTGGATTGATCGGAAAGCTGACCTTGGGGGCCGCAACAGATCGGATCGGCTTAAAGCTCGGCCTTTGGATTGCACTGGGCTTGGCCTCTGTGGCCCTCGGTATGTTCTCGACTGAGCCGAGCGAGGGGGCGATGGCAGCGGCTGCTTGCTGTCTCGGCTTAGCCGCTGGCGGAATGCTGCCCGTTTGGGCGGGGCTGACGGCCCGCTGCTTTGGGACTGCGAGCTTCGGTCGAGCGATGGGGCTGATGTCTCCTGTAATCGCCGTTCTGGTCATGCCGGGATTCATGATTGCGGGATGGAGCGCAGACACCACCGGAAGCTTTGCGACCGCCCTGCATATCTATATCGCTGGTTTGGTGGTTTCGAGTATTTTGCTCTTTGCCCTCAACCTCGGTACGGATGAGTCTTCGTCGGCGGTGGGGTAGGGACAGGGCTGCTCCGGCAGTTGCCCCCTCGTACTTAGAGGGCGCCCGGCCCAGGAGTAGGGGGCTGAGGTGGTTGAACTCGCCGTCGGTTCCACCAGGCAGCGATTCGCTGTTGCCCCATGATGAGGCTGGTGTAGCTCAGAGGCACAGCGAAAAGAGTGCCCACCATCGCAATCATCAAGCCGAAGGCGATCGCGGCGGCGAAGGGCCCGTAGGTTTTTGAGGCGCCCTGTAATCCGAGAGCCATGGGCATCAGGGCCACGACCGTTGTCAGAGTCGTTAAGAGGATGGGGCGAAAACGGCGGACCCCACTCTGTCGAACCGCTTCCAGGAGCGGTAGGCCCTCTTCGCGTCGCCCTCGATTAATGAAGTCAACCATGACGAGAGAATCATTGACGACGACTCCCGTTAAGCCGATGGCGGCGTAAAGTAGGACGAAGCTCACGGAGTAGTCGAGGAGAGCGACTCCGAGAATGATCCCGACGAACGCGAAGGGAACGGCCGTGACAACGACGAGAGGCTGGAGGTAGCTTCGGAATAGCGCGGCCAGAATCATGTAGATGGCGACTAACGCGACGGGAAAAGCGCGACCCAGGTCGGCGAAGGCTTCGGCAGAGTCCTCGAATTCCCCGCCGTAGCGAATGTCGAGATCCGGGAATCGGTCCTCGAGGTCAGTGAAGTGAGCTTGAAGGGCTTGGTTAGTAGATCGGGAGGTGGCGCTTACGTCGTCTACTTGGGCGAATATGCTGACCGCCCGGCGACCGTCGCGTCTATGGTAGGCCAGATGGCCACGATCCAGTTCGATGTCGGCTACGTCACGGAGAGGGACCAAGTATCCCTTGGGCGACGCAACTTCAACGTCGAGTAGACCTTGAAGAGAGGCTCGGTCTCGGTCCGCAAGCAAGACTCGTATTTCCATGTCTTCGTTCCGTGCGGGGTCCCGAAAGCTGCCCGCGATTAGGCCATCATTAGCCCCCCGCAGCGTGAGGGCCAGATCTTGGAAACTGAGGTCGTGTTGGGCCATCCGTTCCTCATCGACCAATAGACGGACTTCGGGCCGGCCCCGCTTGAGGTCGTCTTCGATGTTGTAGACCCCGGGAAGGGTTTCGAGAAAAGCGGTCACCTCTGCTGCGACAGCTTTGCCACGCTCGTAGTCGTCTCCGAGCAGGCGCATCTCTACGGGTGCGCCCAAGGGCGGGCCGTCTTGCTCGGCCTGGACTCGGAGTTCTGTGATCGCGTCTGGCCAATTCGATTGGAAGGCTTCCATTCGGTTTTGCATGCGCGTCAACACATCTTCGGGGGCCTGAAGGTTTTCTGGGGTGGGCTCCATGGTGAGGGTCGTCATTGAATACCGGTCACCACTGAGCCGGTCGTAGTTGATGTCGACGCTCATTCCGACGCTGGACGAGTAATCACGTGTATCGGTCCCCAGGGTTTCTCGGATCAGCTTTTCATAGCCGAGGACGACCTCGTTGGTCTGCTCCAGGCCGGTACCGGGAGGCATCTCTAAGAGGACGTTGAAGGTGTCAAATTCGCCGGGAAAGAGGACAACGCGAAGGTGACCCGATCCGGCATAGGCCGCGAGCATGATCGATAAGAAAAGGGCACCAAAGGGACCTCGATGGTTCAAGGTGACGTTCAGGGCTTGGGCGTAGAGACCTCGGAGACGATCTAGACTTCCGTCAACGCGTGCGCGTACGCGACGAACAAGGCCGGGACTCGAATTGCCTCCGCTGGCATGTCGACTTCCGAAATCGAGGTAGTGAGCGGGCAGAATAATCAGACATTCGAAGAGCGAAGCGAGCAGGCAGAGCACGACAGCCTTTGGGAGAATGCTCACGAATTTGCCCGCGGTTCCGCCCACCAGCAGAAGAGGTAGGAAGGCAGCGCAGGTGGTTGTGACGGCAGCAATGACCGGCCAGAGGACTTCTTCGGCACCCTCGAGCACGGCCTGGCGCAGTGGTTGCCCCCTCTCGATGCGTGAATAGATGTTTTCGAGAACGATGATTGCATCGTCTACGAGCATGCCTGACACAAGAAGCATCCCTGTGATCGTTGTTGCATTGAGGGTCACGCCAAAAAGTGGGAAGAAAATCATGGCTGTCAGGAAACTGAAGGGAATGGCGATGGCCGTCAGGGCGGCATTCCGAAAGCCGATCGTGAACCAAAGAAGAACAACGACGAACAGGATGCCCGTGAGGAGGTTGTCTACAAGGATCTTCATTCGCCCTCGGACAAAACGAGCTGTATCGAGGGTCTTCGTGATCTCGATGCCGGCCGGGAGGCGAGTTGCGTAGTCGGCCACCCAGGCGTCGAACTCCGAGACGAGTTGGACGACGTCGGCGTCGCTCTTCTTCGTGATTGTGATGAAGAGTGCCGGGTCGCCGCCGTATCGGTTGATGTAACGTGCTTCGGCGAGGGAGGCCTGAATGTCCGCGATTTCTGAGAGCCGCAGCACCTGCCCATCGAGGCTGTCTGAAACGACTGTCTGAGCGATTTCATCGATGCTCTGGTAGTCGCCCCGGGCGCGTAAAGTCTTTTCGCCCGATTCGGATTCGAAGGATCCGGCGGGAAGATTGAGGTTCTGGCGCTGAATCCGCTGCACGACTTCGGGAACCGTCAGGCCGTGCCGAGCGGCCATGTCCTGCTGGACCTCGATCCGGATCTCCCGATCTTGCTCGCCGCGGATATCAATCCGATTCGCCCCGGGTAGATCTCGGAGTCTGGCTTCGATATCTCTCGTGACTTCTCTGAGGGCAAGGGGACCGACCTCGCCGCGATCAACCACGGCCAGGATAACCACCGGGAGGAATTCGCTGAGTTTCCCCTCGGTGATGATTGGCTTCTCGGCATCGTCGGGGAGTTGTTTGACCCGATCCAAGGCGGCCCGAACGTCGTTGAGGGAGGCTTCGTATTCCCCGTCGTCAAGGAATTCGTCGAAGCTGATGTTGATGTCAGATACGCCCGCTGATGAGACCGATCGAATTTGATCGAGGTCGGCGACAGTCAGGAGTTCCTCTTCCAATTTCTGAGTGACCAGCCGTTCGACTTCTTCCGCAGAGGATCCGGGCCAGATTGTCGTGATGTTTGCTTCGTTCAGGTTGACGTCGGCGAAAAATTCGAGAGGGATGCGGGTATACGCGGCATATCCCCCGAGCAGGCAGACGAAGAAGAGAATGTTGACAAGGACCGTCTGCTGAACGCTAAAAGCCGGGGGTGTCACGGTTGTAAGCCTGTGATGGGGGTGTTTTCAGTCGGCGAGATGGTGGTTCCGCTCGGGATTGATTCCTCGCGCGAAGTTGAGCGGAGCACCAGCGCTCTACCTTCGCGGACCGGACCGAGATCAGAGGAGATGATTCGGTCTCCTGCGGAAAGTCCGGCGGTCACTTCGAGCCATTCGGGCCGAAAGGGAACCACTCGCGTTTGAATTCGACGGCGAGTGGCCTGAGGGGGCTGCTCAGGGTCGCCTTGAGGAGATTCTATGGTGTAGGCGTAGTCCAAGTCGAATTCTGAGAAGACACTTCGGCGAGGAATCCAAATCGTTTTTCGCTGGGGGCCAATCTCAAAACGAACTCGGCCTAGCATTCCGGGCAAGAGGGATTCATCGGGGTTAGCCACACGCACAGCGACTGGATACTTTAGGGTCTTCGGGTCTGGGGTGCGGCCGGGGTGAACGATATAGCCCTCAACCCAAGGAGTCGGAGAGGCCTCGACGAAAACCTGAACCGGGTCGCCATCTTCCACTGAGAGAATTTCCCGATCCGATAAGCCGACTTCGATTTCTATGGCCGAAATGTCGGCGAGGGTCGCGACGGGTTCACCGGGGTTGAGGTAGGCCCCAGGCTCGAGGTCGAGGGTGCTGACGACAGCCGAGAAGGGCGCTCGGATCTCGGTTTTGACCAGCCGGGTTTTTGCATCGAGCAAAGCAGCCTGGGCTTCTTCAACCTGAGCCGCGGCGCTTCGGTCCTGGCTCTCAGCTCGATCCAGTTCGGCTGCGCTCGCGACGCCACGGGAGGCGAGTTCGCGTTGGCGGGCGACTTCGGAAGCGGCCAGCTTTTCGCTGGATTTCGCACGGAGCACGGCGGCCCGAGCCCGTTCTACGGCTGCGCGGGGCAGAGCCGGGTCAAGATGAACCAGTGGTTGCCCCGTCGTGACGGGTGTGTGCTCTTCGACCTCGACGCTGATCACTCGGCCGGGGACCTCCGCGCCGACGACGACCTCTCGGCGAGGTTCAAGGACACCGCTGACTTCAATCCGATTGCGAGCGATCACGGGGTTGACCTCAAAGGCGTCGACCGTGAGCGGGGGCCTTTGGTCGCTGCGGCCTCCGGCGTTCGCGACCTGGTTGCGGTTCGGATCTGCCGGACGGGAAGCGGGTGCGCTTGAGGAGCGAAAGAGCACAACGGTGACACCGAGGACCACGAGTGTGAGACCGAGAACGCTAAAGCGGATGGCGCGGTTCGACATGGGCCGGAGAGTAACCTTGGTCGATGTTTCTGGCCCCTTTGCGGCTGGGCGGATGGGGCCGGTCCACTGGAATTTCGGAAAGGCTTGGCCTATCGAGTCAGGGCAGTGGGTAGACCGGCGGGCTCAGGAGGCAGCTTGGGTTGAGCCTGCGTGGCTCGGGAGCCAGGCCGCACCGCGAACGCCACTTGCATCGCCATGTTCGGCGGGCTGGAGCGATGTGTTGACGGCGTCGCTGGTGATCCACCGCCCCCATTCTCCGGGCACTCCAGAGACGGGGTTGTATAGGCGCTTGATGTTAGAGAGGCCGCCTCCCAAGACAATGATGTCGGGGTCCAAAAAATTGACAATTTGCGACAGGGCAAAAGCCAGTTGCTCGATGAAGAGGTCTAGGGTGGCGCAGGCTGCGGTGTCTCCCCCCTCCTCTCGATGGGCAATCTCTTCTGCCCCCAGCGCCTGATTGTGGAGGTGAGCGTGGGTTTGAGAAATCCCGGGGCCAGATAAGTAGGTTTCAATACAGTTCTCATGCCCGCAGAAGCAGAGTCGGCTTGGGCCAGCAGGGCCCCGGGCTTCCGCAGGTAAGAGGTTGTGACCCCATTCGCCACAGAGTCCGTTTGGACCTTGAAGCAGCTGCCTGTCTTGGACGAGACCGCCTCCTACACCGGTTCCGAGGATGGCCCCGAAGACGCGACCTCGATCCGCTCCAGCACCGTCCACCGCCTCTGATAAGGCAAAGCAGTCGGCATCATTGGCGATGGCGACGGGCCGGCCCAGTTGATCGCTTAGATCACGCTGGAAATAGCGGCCATTGAGGCATGTCGAATTGCAGTTTTTCATTGCTCCAGTGACTGTCGAGATGGAGCCCGGTAGGCCAACACCCACCTTGGACGGAGTTTTTAGCTTGGCTTGGGATTCGAGATCCCGGATTAACCCCACCGTGGCACCGAGCGTTTCGGAATAGTTGCCCTGGGGTGTGGAAATCCGCTGACGGGCGAGGGCCGTTCCATCCTCTGCCATCAATACACCCTCGATCTTGGTCCCTCCGAGGTCGATTCCCATCCGTGTGCTCATGGCGCCAAAGGCTAGCGCTCCGGGGCGAAGGGCGGCCGGCCTGTCCCGCCGCGAGAGCTGGGGGTCGGTCGGGGTTGGCTGGCGACCGTCGTCTCCTCTCGAACCATTTGGACGCCCCGGCGGTAGTGGATGAACAGGGCCCCGCGTTGCTCTCCGCTGTGGATCGACCGAATATGCTCAAGCAGGGCTTCCGTGACATCAATGATGGGAAGAGCCAAGGCCTCCTCAATGCGGACCCAGCGCAAGTCGATCAATTCGCCATTTCCCGTCAACTGTCCGTGGGCACAATTGGCCGGAGCTGCAAAGAAGCGAGCGTGATATCGAATCCGGCTTTCAGAGGGTGTGATGGCTCGACCGAGATAAGAGAGGGCGGAAAGGTCTGGACGAAGCTGTCCGTCCTGAATTTCTCCAACCGTGAGTCCGGTTTCCTCCCAGGTCTCTCGGATGGCCGCGGTCGCCAGGGCTCGCACCCGCCGCTCTGAACCTGCGTGTGAGAGTTGTTTGGCGACCCTTGGATCGACGCCCCCCGCAATGGGGAGTTTTTGGTCCTCCGTCTCGACGCGCCCGCCTGGAAAGACGAACACGTCGGGCATAAAGCGGTCTCGGGGAGGCCTGCGCCCCATCAGGACTTCGAGATTGCCTTGACGACCCCGATGAATGATCAGGCTCGCGGCATCTCTCGGACGGACAGGGCGGGGCATGGGGCCGGACGGTAGCAGGCTACTTTTCTGCTCTCGTCCAGGTGATTCGTGGCCGCAGCGGGGCCAAGCGTGCGGTTCGGGCCTTTACGTTAAGCTGCCTGGGGAGTCATGAGCCAGCCCTCAAGCGTCTGGGGGCGCAGCCAGGAGGCGTGGCGTGTCCAAGAAAATTCTTTTGGGATCCTTGTTTGTACTCGGCGTCATGCTGTTGTTCGTATACGCGTTGGGGCGGGGCTGGTTGACGCCTTCCCAGCATGCGGAAGTGTCGCAGGGGGACCGGGTGGCCCAGTCCCTGATCGGGAGTCGACTCGACGCGCAGTCCGGCGCTGCCAATGAAATTGGCGTGGCCTCGCCCAACCAGATCCTGTTTGGAGATCTTCACGTTCATACGACTTTCTCGTTCGATGCTTTCCAGATGAGCCTCCCCATGGCTGGCGGCGATGGCGCCTATCCCGTGGCCGATGCCTGTGACTATGCGCGGCATTGTGCGGGGCTGGATTTCTGGTCGATCAATGATCATGCGGTGACGCTGACGCCTCGACGCTGGGAGGAGACCGTCGACGCAATTCGTCAATGCAATGCGGTCGCCGGAGACCCCAATAATCCGGACGTTGTCGCCTACCTCGGTTGGGAATGGACCCAGGTAGGATCGACCCCGGAGAATCACTACGGGCACAAAAATGTCATTGTTCGAGACCTTGCAGAGGGAGAGATTCCGAGTCGTCCGATTAGTGCGGGCACGCCGCCGGGCATGCGGGGCGCGGATGCACTCGCACCCTCTCCTTTTGTTTTGGGGGCTTTGGCACTCTACGAGTGGAACGGCGGCGGACCTGATTTCGTTCGTTATCTCGTGGAGACGGGTTCCGTTCCTGACTGTCCCGTTGGGGTGCCGGTTCGTGACTTACCAACCAACTGTCGTGAGATCGCACCAACCCCCAAGGACCTTTTTGAAAAGCTCGACGATTGGAATTTTGAGACTTTGGTGATCCCTCACGGCACGGCGTGGGGGATGTATACGCCGCCGGGTTCCTCGTGGACAAAGCAGATCGCCCCTGGGCAACACGACCCCTCCCGCCAGCGCCTGATCGAGGTCTACAGTGGGCATGGGAATTCAGAAGAGTTCCGGCCCTTCGGTGCGGTTGAGATCGCCGCGTCAGGGGCCCGGACTTGCCCCGAGCCGACGGCGGACTATCTGCCATCCTGCTGGCGAGCGGGGGAAATCATCACCGAGCGGTGCCTGGCGGCCGGGGAGAATGAGAGCACCTGTGCCGAACGTGCGGAGAAGGCCCGGCAGGGCTTCATTGATGCGGATTTCAACGGGGGCAGGTATGTGATCCGCCGGGATTCCGTGGCGGATTGGGAAGATTCCGGTCAGTGTCGCGATTGTTTTTTGCCCGCATTCAACTATCGCCCTCAGAGCTCGGTCCAAGCCATCATGGCGCTGGGGCGGCCAAAGGCATCTGGGACGCCTGAACGTTTTCGTTTTGGTTTCATTGGCGCGAGCGATAATCACTCGGGACGACCCGGCACGGGCTACAAGCCCGTGAGTCGGACGGAATTCACCGAGACCCGTTTCGGAAATTTCGTCAAAACCCCGATCGCTTATGTGGACGACAGCGGTCCCTTCGATGTGCCCCGGGACCCGTTGGCGATCGGCGACATCGAAGTTCCCTTTGCGGTTTTCGAAACCGAGCGTGCAGCCTCTTTCTTTCTGGAGGGTGGATTGGCTGCGGTTCATGCTCCGCATCGCGACCGAGACTCGATCTTCCAGGCCATGCAGCGCCGAGAGGTCTACGGGACGAGCGGACCCCGAATCTTGCTCTGGTTTGACCTCCTCAATCCCCCCGGTGGGCGGTCTTTGCCGATGGGGTCTGAGGTCGAAATGGGCGAGGCGCCCATTTTTCAAGTGCGCGCGGTGGGGTCTTTTGAGCAAAAGCCCGGGTGTCCTCCGGACGCCCGTCAAGCGCTCTCCGACGCGCGGCTAGAGCGTCTCTGTCGCGGGGAGTGCTATCACCCTTCGGACCAGAGGAGACCCATCAGCCGAATCGAAGTGGTGCGGGTTCGCCCCCAGAAGGACTCGGGGGAGGCGATGGCCCCGCTGATCGAAGATCCCTGGAAGGTTCTTCCCTGTTCAGGGGACCCCAGTGGCTGCCAAGTGGCCTTTAGCGATCCCGATCACGCCATTGGGGCTCGCGATGCGCTCTACTACGTCCGGGCGATTGAGGCTGCGACGCCGACAGTCGGGGCCAACCCTCTGCATTGCGAATGGGATGCCTCGGGGCGCTGTGCTTCGATCGATCCCTGCTTCGGGCGACCGCCGGACGATGAATGTTTGGCCGACGCGGAACACCGAGCCTGGTCCTCTCCGATTTTCGTTGATTATCCGCGGGGCTAATCGGGCTCCCGGAGACAGCGGGATCGAAAAGGGCGAATTTTCGTGGCCGGTTGCCCTGGGCTCAGGCCTCGGCTACCCACCAAAATATGGCGTATACCCGAGAACGTGAAGCAGCTGTCGCAGCGGTCGAGCGGGCTAGTCGACTCTGTGTGTCTGTCCAAAAGAGCCTGGTCTCCGAGGAGTCCCTGGCCAAGAAAGATAAGTCTCCGGTGACGGTGGCCGATTTCGGTGCGCAAGCGGTGGTGGTTCACTCGCTGCGTGCAGTCTTTCCCGATGACCCGATGGTCGGTGAGGAGGACGCGCGGGCGCTTCGGGAGCCGGGCAATGCAGCGCTGAAGGATCGGGTCGTTGAAGGGGTCTCCAGCGTCACCCCTGGCCTAGACGACGCCACGGTGCTCGACCTGATCGACCACGGCACCTACGAAGGGGGCGCAAGCGGGCGGCACTGGACCCTGGATCCGATCGACGGCACGAAGGGATTCTTGCGAGGCGATCAGTACGCCGTCGCACTCGCGTTGATTGATCGTGGGGAAGTTGTTTTGGGCGTGTTGGGGTGCCCGAATTTGCTCGTTGATTCCACTGACGAGAAGGGGCCTCGAGGCTGTCTTTTCTTTGCGGAGAAAGGGAAGGGCGCTTATATGCGACGCCTGGGGGATGGCGCCGAATCGGCCGTCTCAGTGAGCGGCGTGACCGATGTTTCGCAGGCGCGTTTTTGCGAGTCCGTTGAAGCGGCCCATTCCTCCCAGGACGACACGGCCCGGGTGGCCTCTCTGCTTCAGATTGATCAGCCCCCGTTTCGCATTGACAGTCAGTGTAAGTATGCCGCCGTCTCGCGGGGTGATGCCTCGATCTATATGCGGCTTCCCACCCGAAAAGATTACGAAGAGAAAATTTGGGACCACGCTGCGGGGATGGCTGTTGTTCAAGAGGCTGGAGGTCGCGTGACGGATGTCGCGGGTCGGGCCCTCGATTTTTCGCTGGGGCGAACATTGCGAGCCAACCGGGGCGTGGTCGTGACGAACGGACACGTGCACGATCAGGTGATCGGGGCGGTTCGTGAGGTTCTCGGGATTACTGATTGAACGGCGGCGTCAGTTTTCGACTTTGAACGCATCCAGGTACTCCCCAAATCCGTCGAGAATCTGTTCTGTGGAGAGTCCGACGTCCGCAGGCGAGGGCGCGTATTCGTGGCGGCCGTGTTTGTGCTGGGGGTTATTTTCGTGCCAGGCCCGCAGGGCGAGCTCGCTCTCCGGTGTGAAATCTCGACCGAAGTGTCGGTGAATCCCCGCCACGGCCTCGACCGGATCGTCCATGAATTGGTTGAAATGCAGGTCGTAGAATTGGGCGTCGCCTCGTTTTCGCCGCAAAGCGACGAGCTCGTTGGCTGCATTGGACCACAGTTCGAGCTGCCGGCGGGCAATATCGGACCGGTCGATGTGATCCTCATTGAGGGCCCGGAAGCCTGCGATCAGGCTGACGTAAGACGGCAGCACGCGGAGAGGGTGGCGATGAGTCAGGATCACCCGTGCATCCGGGTAGACCTCAAGGAAGGTAGGCAAGAAGCGCATGTGCACCGGGTACTTGAGGAGCCAAGTCTTTTCGCCTTCAGTGGAGCCGATCAGCTTCAGGAGATCGCGGTGCCGCTGGTAAGAGGCCAGCATGTCCGCTTGGCGTAGCCACTCCCAGTACGAAGGCACATTGGCATTGGCCTCGAAACTGTCATCTGTAAATTCCTGCATCAGCAGATGCCGACATTCCTCGGGGCCATCGGGCATCATAAAATGGATCGCTTTGAGTCCCGGGTCTGCGGCGTACATGGCATCAATTTCATCGCGAGCGCGGATGAAATCGGGCTCTTGGGGCCACTGTTTTCTCGGGGGGCGCGGACGTGGACCGCCGGCGAGCCAATACTGAAGAACTTGAAGGCTCGGGTCTTGTCCCATGAGGTAGTGAAGGGCCGTGCTGCCTGTTCGCACCAATCCGCAGATTACAATCGGGCGTTCGATTTTTGTGTCGAGGACCTCGGGATGCTGCTTCCACTGCGCCTCGCAACGAAGTCTTTGGGTCAGGGTGTCGCGAATGAGTCGTCGGGCCCCCTGGCGTCCAGTTTCGTTCAGGCGCGCTTCCCGGTCATAGGCGTGGAGAAGGACGCGGAGGCCCTCAAGGTACGCGGGATGGCCGAAGTCATCTGACCCGGCTCGCGCGATGGCCTCCTCGTGCAGGGCTTCTTCGCTCTCAGCAAAACCGGCGGTTGGGTTCGGACTCATTGCGCGAAGGTACGCGACGACGGTGCGAACCGCCTCTGTCGAGATGGCTCGGCCGATCGAATGCATTCGAAGAGTCTCGAAGGTCGACCGAGAACCTCCACTGCAATCGCGAAATTCGACCGAATTGTCCGACTTTGCTAAGACTTTTCGCCATGGCGATCAAGAACGTCGGATTCGTAGGATGGCGAGGCATGGTGGGCTCCGTTCTGTTGGAGCGCATGCAGGCTGAGGGCGATTTTGCGGGTCTTGAGCCGGAATTCTTTTCCACCTCTCAGGTGGGGATCCCAGGGCCCGCGATCGGCGGTGAAGCGCGGCCTTTGGCGGACGCCTATGACTTGGCTCGATTGGCCCGCCACGATGCGTTGGTGAGCTGCCAGGGCGGCGACTACACCAAGCAGGTGTTGTCCTCCTTGCGGGAGTCGGGGTGGCAAGGGTGGTGGATCGATGCCGCTTCGGCGAAAAGAATGGATCCTGACAGTACGATCGTGCTCGACCCGGTGAATCGGGGCGTGATTGATCGTGCGATCCATGACGGGGTTCGCAATTTTATCGGCGGAAATTGCACGGTCAGCCTCATGCTCATGGCTTTGCATGGCCTTTTTAGGGAGGGCTGGGTGGAGTGGGTCTCCGCGATGACCTACCAGGCAGCTTCCGGCGCGGGTGCCCGACAGATGCGGGAACTCGTAGAGCAAATGAAATTTCTAGGCGACCGTGCGGACGGATTGCTTCAGAATCCGGCGGCTGTCGCCCTGGATTTTGACCGATGTGTCGCCGACGGCTTAGCCGACGATGAATTTCCTCAAGATCAATTCGGTGTGCCCTTAGCGGCGAGTCTGATTCCGTGGATCGACCGTCTGATGGAATCTGGGGAAACCCGAGAAGAGTGGAAGGGCTTTGTTGAGGCCAACAAGATTCTCCAGACCCCGGAGGCCATCCCGGTGGACGGCATTTGCGTCCGCGTGGGGGCGATGCGTTGCCATAGTCAGGCCTTTACCGTCAAGCTACGTCGGGACGTGCCTTTGGACGAGATTGAATCAGTGATGGGGTCGGCGAATGATTGGGTCCAATTGGTTGCCAACCAGCCTGAGGCGACCCGCCGGTCGCTGGGGCCGGCCTTCGTCTCGGGGGGCCTGTCGGTGCCGGTCGGTCGAGTGCGCAAGCTGAGGATGGGGCCGGACTATCTCGGTGCCTTTAGTGTCGGCGATCAGCTTCTCTGGGGAGCGGCGGAACCGCTCCGTCGCATTTTTCACATTCTTCGAGAACACGCGGACTGAACCAGCGAGGCGCTGATCGCGGGTCGGCCGGGCCCGCAGGGTTTCAGTGCGGGAGTCCCTCGTCCTCAGGAAGTCCGAGCATGAGGTTCAGATTCTGAATGGCCGCGCCGGCGGCCCCCTTGCCGAGGTTGTCGAGGATCCCGACTAGGAGGACATGCCCCCCCGGATGGCTGCGGCACCAAAGCTCCATCCGGTTGGTGTCGTTGCAGCATCGGGGGTCCAGGGCCCTTTCCTCTCCGGGAGGAGGTTCTTCTGGCGGATGGACTGTGATGAAGGTCTCCTTCGCATACCGCTCGGTGAGGACTGCATGGAGGTCTTCGGCGGATTGGCCGGGGCCGAGTGTGCCCTGAGGTAGAGGCATCTGGACCCGCATTCCACATCGAAAGGGCCCGACCGCGGGTACGAACTGGGGCGCAGATTGCAGGCCGCTGTACTGGAGCATTTCAGGAATGTGCTTATGGACCCGGTCCAGTGCATAGGGGGCCGCGAAGGGCAGATTCGAAAGACCGGTTTCCGGGTCCTCCCAGCGCTCGATCATTTCGCGGCCGCCCCCGGTGTAGCCCGAGATGCCGTGGAGCGCGAGGTTCGCTGAAGACGGCAAAAGGCCAGCATCAATTAACGGCCGCGTCAGCAGCAAGAAGATCGAAGGCCAGCAGCCCGGGTTCGAGACCTGCGCCGCCGAGGCGATTTGTTCCCGCTGGCCGGGACAGAGCTCCGGCAGCCCGTAGGTCCAATCTTTGTGAACCCGATGCGCGGTGCTCGCATCCAGCACGCGGGTTTCCGCTTCGGCGGCCCACTCGGCCGCTTGTTGAGCAGCCGCATCGGGCAAGCAGAGGATGGCGAGATCCGCATCACGAATGCTCGATTTTCTCGCCTCAGGAGACTTCCTTTCAGACTCCGGGAGCGTCAGAATGTGGAGATCGGGTCGGCCCGCCAGCCATTCGCGGATTCGTAGGCCTGTTGTTCCCGCGTGGCCGTCGATGTAGATGCTTTTCGCCATGGGCCCAGTCTAGCGGCGCCTGCCGAATTCCACGACGATGCGTGGCCGAAATGGGTGGATCAGTCCCTGAGTTCACTGATGTCGACGACGCGGCCCTCTTCAATTGAGCGATGGGCGGCTACCCCGATCTCGACGGAACGAAGGCCTTCTCGGGCGCCGACTCGGGCGGGGCGTCTTTCTTGAATGCAGGAGAGAAAATCAAGATGTTCGAGATAGCTCGCGCCGTGGTGGAGCCCCGTATGTGCAATTCGAGGGTCGAGTGGAACGGTTTCGATTGAGAGGTCCGCCCGGGACCGAGTTGCGTGAATGAGTTCGCCTGTCGGAATCGTACATTCCAGCTTGCCTCGGTCTCCGACCGCCACAATCTCCTGTTCGTCTCGCGAACCCTCCGCAAACATGCAGAGGTCAAGCGAGGCCCGCACACCGTTCGCATATTCGACGATCACAAAAGCGTTATCGAGAATATCGGGCGTCTCGCCGTGATACTGCTCGTCGAGGTGATTGACGTCCTGGCCTCCGGAAGCCATGACGCGGATCGCCTCCGAACCAATGGCTAAGTTCATCAGGTCGAAGAAGTGGCAGCATTTTTCGACCAGAGTGCCCCCGGTATTTCGATTGAATCGATTCCAGTTGTCCACTTTGGGCAAAAAAGGAAAGCGATGCTCCCGAATGGAGAACATTTTGAGATCGCCCACAGCCCGCTGATTCAAAGCTTGGAGCAGTGCGGCGACGGGGCTCAGGTATCTGTACTCAAGTCCGACCCAGAAGACCCCCGGATGATTCTCTGCCCGCCGCGAGACTGCGTGACAATCGGCGAGCGTGGTGCACATCGGCTTCTCAACGAGGACGTGGAGGCCGCGCTCGAAAATAGGATCGAGGACCTCGGCATGTGTCCAGTTGGGGGTCGCGATGACCACCGCATCGAGTTCGCATCCCTCCAGTAGGGCATCGACTGTTGAAAACGTGTTGACAGGGCTTGGCTGCAATCCGCAGGCGATTTGCCCAGCCTCAAGCGAGGGCGGGTGAGGGTCG
>JAQWNI010000013.1 GCA_029268645.1 Myxococcota bacterium | reverse complement strand
TAGCTGCTGTGAACACGAACGACGTGGGGCGGGAAATCGTAGGTCGGCTGAGCATGGCCCATCCCTGCCCCTCGCGAGACCTTGATCCACCACTCGTCTTCCACGTGATCGGGGACATTCTCGACAACGTCGGTTGCCTGCCCCTCATACTCAAGGAACGTATACCCCGCATGCGAACAGCGGGCATAGACCTTGTTCAGCATGCGATAGAATGTTGTATCGCATTGATACTTGGGCTGGCCGTTCATCTCTTGGCTGACGTAGATCGCCGCCTCTTGGTCAATTCCATAACCGAGGGTGTACAGACCGGGCTCTCCCTTGTAGTCAGCCTCCACCGCCACCACGACTCCATACTCAGGCTCTTCGTGAACCGGAAAATTGTAAATCGTGAGATGAACATGCGAGTCTGCTCCTCTGGCGATCCCGGGCGGCAGCAAGGCCTCGATGTTTTGAGGATCCGTGCGATAGATGACCTTCAGCATCGGCCAATTAAGAATGTCACCGGGGGGCATCATCGGAACGTTCGGGGCAGATTCAGACATCGGGGAGTCCTCTCATTCTCAGGGTCGTAGTCATCTCGCGGATAAGACTCTTTCAGTCTAGTCGAGCTTCGCCGATTCGCCGCTCAGCCGACCCCGGTGTTTTTGCGGTTAGACTGACGACTTCGGGGCATCCGGTACGAACCGGCGGAGTCGGAGCGGCGCCGACAGTCGATCTATGAAAGTGTCTAGTTCCCGACTTCCAGAAAATTGTCGGGTCAGATCCCTTTAAGGAGAGCGAGAAGTGGACGATCTGGTCAAAACATTCGAAGCCTTCCGTGCCCATGACCCGCAACAGGCGCTCTTGCTGAGCCTTGCAGCGATTGCCGGAGGGGCCCTTCTTCTTGATTCCCTTCGCGCCGGGCTAATCCTCCTCCTGCGGCCCAGTGGTTCCGCCGAAGTCACCCTGGCTCGGGCCATTTTCCTGAGCATCACTCGACCCCTTCAAGTATCGATCTACATCCTGGGCCTGTGGGCAGCGGGATTCCTCATCCTCAGTGCGATGCCCGCACCTTTTCAGGCCACGCCCTTACCCGGTCGGTTCATCGCCGTCGCCCTGCTGTTTACGGCTACCTGGGCACTCAAACGAACCTCCGGAGAAGTGCGGGACTTCGTCAAGCGCCAACGTGCTCGAACCGACGGAGGCTACGACGACTTCAGTGCGATCGAGGCCCTGCATATGGGTTCCCTGGCGGTCTTGTACCTAGTGGCGGGGTTGATCTTGTTGGGCATCATCGGCGTTCCTCCGTCAGCCCTCGCCGGCCTCGGTGTCGCTGGCGGACTCGGAGCCTACGCGCTGACCATGGCGAACCAGATCCTGATTTCGAACATTTTCGCCGGACTGGTTCTCTATTTCGACCGCCCCTTCGGTCCCGGTGATTGGATCATCTCCGAAAATGGGGCCATCGAAGGCACCGTCGTCCGGATTGGACTCCGACTCACCGTCATCACGGGTTTCGATCAAAGGCCCATCTATGTGCCCAATTCCATTTTCAATTCCACAGCAACCATAAATGCCTCGAGGATGAACAACCGTCGGATCAAACAATACGTTGGCGTTCGCTACGTTGATTTTCCAAAAGTTGAATCCATCATGGCGGAGATCAGAAAATACTTGGCCGAGCATCCGGGGATCGACTCAAATCGGACCACCCTGGTCAATCTGGTCAACGGCAGCACGAACATGGGCTCGAGCATCGAAGGTTGCTTCGGCAGTTCCTCGATCAATTTTCAAATCTACGCTTTCACCAAAGTGACCAATTGGGTTCGATTTCAAAACGTGCAGGACGAAATCATGTTGAAGGTCGGGCGAATCATTCTGGACGAAGGCGCCGAAATTGCCTTCCCCACCACCACCCTCGATGTGGCCACGCCCCCCGAACAGACAAGGCCCCAAGAAGCGTCCCCCGAAACCGCGTAGGGCCCCCAGAAGTGTGAATCCCGGGTCCGAGGAAAGAGAACGCCCGTTCCGGTGGCGAAATGGGCCAACTTTGGCCAAGGGTCCGCCGGCGAAAATCCCGCCAAGGTCCCTCCAGCCGGCACTCAGGCCTCTCACATGGACTCATGCTTCGATTCCGCCTGCCCCCGTGAACAACCATACACACCAGTCCCCCCCCCCTCATCGGCATCCGATTTGCACAAGACTCGGGGCACAACTTCCCCCCCAACCTGTGATCGGAGATCGAAGCATGCATTCCATTCGCTCGCTGCTCTGGATTGGTGACGGTAAAGCCCTCGCCGGCTGCGGTGTAGATCGAGCCCCCACTCTCGAAGTGACCTGGGTTAAAGACGTTGACGAGGCCTACACCCTGCCCGCATCAGCCTTCGATGTCTTGGTTCTCGAAGGACGGCAGGCGGGCCCGCTCAAAATGGCGTTACGCCGGCTACAACAGCGACCCCGTTGCCCACCGGTGATTGTGTGCCTGTGTGACCCGGTCGACGACGACATCCGAACACTGGCTCAATCGGGACAATGCGAAGTCCTCTGTTCAGACGCCAATACAAAGCCGCACGCCGCCCCGACTCTGCTCGAGGAACTGCTCTCCCGAATCGACCGACTGATTGAACGCGATCGGGCCCAGGCCGAGGCCAAACCGCCCCTCAAGTCAGCCGATCGAGCTGGCCCTCACTCGAAACCGTCAGGCCAACCGGTGGGCTCAAGCCGCGCCATGCGCGGCGTGCTCGACCTCGCGGATCGCGCAGCGGGGACCGCCGCCACCGTCCTCCTTCAGGGCGAAACCGGGACAGGAAAAGAATTGATCGCCCGGCGCATCCACCATCGCAGCCCCCGTGCCCGCCACCCTTTCGTAGCCGTAAACTGCGCCGCGTTCTCAGAAACCCTGCTTGAGAGCGAGCTTTTCGGCCATCGCAAGGGGGCCTTCACCGGCGCGGATCGAGACAAAGCGGGTCTCTTCGAAACAGCGCATCGCGGGAGCCTCTTCCTCGATGAAGTAGGAGAGACCAGCCCGGCCCTTCAGGCCAAGCTTCTTCGGGTTCTCCAGGAGCGCGAACTTTTGCCCGTGGGCGGGACACGGCCCCAAAGCATCGACGTGAGGGTCATCGCCGCAACCAATCGGCCACTCCAAGGAGGGGTCGATTCCAAACACTTTCGGACAGACTTATTTTACCGGCTCGCCGTGTTTCCTATCCCGATCCCGCCGCTGCGCGAGCGCCTAGATGATGTGCTCCCGCTCGCTCGGCATTTCATCGAAAAGCTGGGACCGGGAGAAGGCAAAGCTGAATGTCGCCTTTCCCATGCATCGGAGCGTCTGCTGCTGACTCACGCCTGGCCGGGCAATGTCCGGGAACTCGAAAATGAAATCCAGAGAGCCCTCGCTTTAGCCGATCCCCGTGAAGTCATCTCGCCCCGGCTTCTCTCTCCTCGGCTTTTGGGCATCATCGAAGCCGTCGAAGAGGCCGGAGCGGGGGGAGAAACTCTACGAGAGAGCCTGGATCGCGTAGAAGCCTGGCTCATCCGGCGTGCCCTCGATATGAATGACGGTCGCAAGGCTCGAACTGCCCGCCGACTGGGCATCACGCGAGAGGGCCTCTACAAGAAAATGAAACGGCTCGGAATTCTTTAGAGAAGGGCTCGGCCCGGAGGTGATCACCTCCAACTCGAAAAAATCTCTTCGAAGACTCCGAAACCGTTTGGCGCAAAGACCTCCCTGCCGTCTCCGCCCTTGTTACCCTCTTGCCCATAAACTTTTCGCCCACTGGAGGCCAAGCGAGGCGCAGGGCCAAGTGATTCGGAAAGCAGGATTCAATCGCCCCAGCGCCCAAGTGGCTTCTCCAAAAGCGTTCGGCCCAGGCCCACCGCTGTTCAGCTTTCTGCACAAGAGGAACGAACACATGACGACTCAACCGCAGACCGTTGCCCTGATCACCGGCGCCGGCTCAGGGATAGGCCGAGCCCTCACCCTGCTTCTGGCCCAACGCGGTGCCACCGTTGTCGCCACGGACCGCGACCCCGCGCGCGTAGACAAGACTCGCCAATTGGCCGACGGCTTCAAGGGAGCAATTGAAAGTGGGGTGCTCGACGTCACCGACGCGGCGGCCGTTGAAGAAATGGTGCGTACCGCTCACGCACGGCACGGTCGAATCGACTACCTCTTCAACAATGCTGGAATCGCGGTCGCGGGCGAAGTGCAGAATGTGACCCTGAAAGACTGGAACTCCGTGCTTGACGTCAATCTTCACGGAGTGGTTCACGGCGTCGTCGCCGCCTATGGGATCATGGTCGAACAGGGTTTTGGGCACATCGTAAATACGGCCTCAATCGAAGGCTTGGCACCTTTTCCTGGAACCGTCTCGTACGTGGCAAGCAAGCATGCAGTCGTCGGCCTTTCCACTGCGCTGAGAGCCGAAGGAGCCGGCCTCGGGGTCCGCGTAAGCGTCGTCTGCCCAGGGCTGATCCTCACGCGAATTTTCGAAGACACGAAGTATGTGGGGATCGAGCGCGAGGAGGTCCTTGAATCTCTCCCTGAGTGGATGGGCGTAAATCCGGAGGAATGTGCCGAACGCATCATGCGCGGAGTCGACCGCAATCGCCCCATCATTCCCATTACGGGCCTTGCCTGGGTTTTATGGATCCTCACGCGCATGAGTCCGAGTCTCGTTCTTCGCATGATGCAACGAAACGTAAGACGAGCTCGCGCGCAGAACGCGGCATCAAAGACGAGCTGAGTCCCTCCCGGCAAGGCTTGAAGGACGAAACATGGATACTGCCACCCAGGCCTTGCTGGGCGCTGTGGTCGGACAAGCAGGATTCAGCCACAAGCTTGGACGACGGGCAATGGTCTTTGGCGCCCTCGGCGGACTTGTGCCTGACTTTGATGTTCTCGCAATGGCCACCCACGGGCCGTTCGCCGAATTCCTCTACCACCGGGGTTTCACCCATTCCCTCTGGTTCGGTCCCGTCTTTGGGCCCTTACTCGGATGGATGATCTGGCGTTTTTACCGCTGGCGAGGACAGAGTGCCCCCGATGAGCCCGGCAACAGAGCTCAGCTGGGGGCTTGGATTGGCTTGATGATCTGGGCCTTGCTCACCCACCCTTTGATCGATGTTTTCACCCCCTACGGCACTCAACTTTTTGCTCCCTTCTGGCGACACCGCACAGCCATTAATGCCGTCGGAATCATCGATCTTGGATATTCGAGCATTTTGGTGGTCAGCCTCGTGGCCGGTCTCGTCTCGTGGGGCCGAACTCGTCGGGTCCGAATGATTGGCTGGACGGCTCTCCTGCTCTCGTGGAGCTACATGGCTTATGGGGGCTGGCTCAACGCACAAGCCGAGCAGACTCTCCGAAAAGAATTCACACAGCGCGGCCACCCAGAAGCCATGGTTCGAACTTATCCGACTTTTTTCCTCCCCTACTTGCGACGAGCGGTCGTTCGAACCGAGGGTGTAATCTGGGTTGGGCTTTACACCCCGCTCGGGGGGGGGGCGAGCTACTGGGAAAGCTTCCCCCAACCTGCCGATGATCCGATGATCGAGCGACTGCGCTCCACGCCCGAGGGAAGCCTCTTTGACTGGTTCGCCATGCAGCAGACCGTCGCGCGCATAATTCCTATACCCGGCGGAGTCGCCGTCGAAATCGACGACCTTCGCTACGGGCTGCCGGGGAAACCCGAGCGCGGTCTTTGGGGAATCCGGGCCGTTTTTAATTCGGCCGGCGAGTTGATCGAGCCGGTGCAGCGCATTCGAATGCGGGAGCGACCCGAGATGGACTTCGGATCATTCTGGCGCGCCACCTGGGGGCAGCCCAGCGCCCTTTTTGAGTCAGCGCCGGGCTCTTCGGAAATCGACTAGACGAGGAGAACTCGAAACCCGTCGTACGCATGCTGTAGGGTGTTTCAATATGAAAGTCTTCTTTCTACCCTTCGCTGCTTTCTCTCTGCTGGTCTCAGGCTTGGCCCCGGCCGAAAGCACACCGCCCCGCTCACCCACAGCTTTTCCTCGACCTTTTCAAATTTATCTCGGCCTCGAGCCGAAGCGCCTGCATTCAAGCTCCCCGCTGAGCGGTACACAGGTCCTCCCACCGGTCCTACAAGGGGACCAAGTCCATCATGTTTTTTGGATCGACAACCCGACCGAGAGACCCATCGAAATCACCCGGGTTCAACTTTGCTCCGGCTGCATGCTGGAAGGCCACTCCAAAAACATCCTTCCCGGCGCTCGGGGCCATCTCGGCTTCGTGATTCCGACGGATGCTCTGGGCGGGCAAACCCTTACGGGAGCTGTTCAAGTCTGGACCGACCACCCGAATTATTCGGAACTCAGAGCCGAGGTGTCTCTGGAGGTCAAGGCCTTCGCCGAGGTCCAGCCCTATCGAATTTGGCTCCGAGGCGAGCCCGGAAAAACCCACCAGGCCCAAGCGACGATCATTCCAAACCCAGCTTACCCGTTCGAAATCCAGGGGGTTCGAGCGCGGAAAGGCATTTGGATCCGGTGGGAACTCGAAAAAATAGTGCTCGAAGGTCGTCCAGCTTTTCAGCTCAACATATACAACACCCGGACAAAACCGGGTGCCTACCAAGATGTTCTCTTCATTCAGACCGACCACCCCGAACGTCCGGAGCTCAAGCTTCGGGTCGAAGGACGGATCGGATCCCCCTAAACGAAGAGAGGACTTGCTCCCTTCCGTCCTCGCATCCCTGGGTCGGGACACTTCACCGTGAGAACAGAGTCAATCCCGAGTCGAGCCAACGACTACCGATACATACCCCGATCGACCATCACACCCCAAATCAGATTTCCCAGCTTCTCCGAGCCTGAGTAGGTGGGGTGAATGTTGTCCGACTTAATGTCCGAGGGGAAAATCGAGTCACGCGGATCGAGTACGCTGATCTGGAAGGCACCCAGGGTGCTGCCGCTGTAGACACCGTAGCCGGGCACTGCGCCGGAATGGACCGATCCTCCATACTCCGACAAGTCAAACATATCAGGGTAGATTACATCGTGGACGTAATCGATCGCCTCGTTCTTTTCAGCTTCACTGCCCTTCACGTTGTAGTAGCCAAGCCAAACGTGGTCATCTGAAGGCCCGTAGTACATGTCGACCAGCATGCCGAACATGGTGTCCGCCACGTAATCGAGCAAATTGAGACACGCGTTCGTCAAAGGATCCGAGTCGCAATCCGTACTGCTTTGAAGAATGTCGTTGGCCCCGCCGTCTGCTATGACGGTCCGCAGGCTCGACCGAGAAAGGGCTCTGCCCAATTGATTGTCGATGGCAGCAATCTTCGCGCCACTCACCGATCGATCCTTATAACTCTTTCCGGACAGGTCTTCGAGGACTTCGTGAATTTCTCCCGAGAGATCAAACACGGAGTCCCCCACGATTTGAACATCTCGTTCGTTCGCATAGGGGTTATTAAAGTCAAAGCTGCACCCAACACTCACCGTGATCCAGCAAAACACACTGGCCACTGCCCAAAATGATCGATTCATCTGCGCCCCCCTTCTCGATGCATGAATAAAACGATCGACCGTTCAGCCACCTCGCCCGCAGACTCATGCCGATCAACTTTCAATCGAGACCAGCCTAGGAGTGAGCACTTCTCCCTGTCAAGCGAGAAGTTCCGATCAAGGTTTTCGCAATTTCGATCCGAGGACAATCAACATGAAGGTCGCCCCCCCCACCCCCCATCATCAACGGCGTTGGGGATCCTGCTGATAGAGGTTCAAATCAACCTTCTCGCCGCTCACGGTCATTCTCACCAAGACGTCATCGCGAAGGAACTTCACCACATTCACTACAGGTTTCCCGTAGTAGTCGACTTCGTTCACAAAGGCCTCGAGGCCGTCGTCGTATTGAAAAATGGTCTCCGTCTCGAAAAAAGAATACGATCGCATCGTCTCCTCGTCGGGAATGAACATCATGCGTCCATCGTCCATGCGCTCAATCACAAACCCATCTTCATTTCGTTTCCAGTCGTCGACACCACTCCATCCCCCATCGCGAAAGTTCTCAACGTCTTCCGGATCAATGACCACAAAGCGATTCAGATCCTCAATTTGATCGACAGCATCAATATCGAGCCAATACAACGCATCCTTGATCTCCTCCACTTCGGCAGCCCGCCAATACTCCGGATCAATCGGCGGTTCCTGAGGCGGAGCGGATCGCCCATCCTGTTCCCGACCGAGAAACGGATTACCGGCTTGAAGATCGCTGGCAGGGGTCTCTCTCGCTTCAGGCCCTTCGATCGGATCAATGATCGTTGCAGACTGATGTGAATTCACCGTGCCGGAATCCGTTTGAAACCAGATGAGAACGCAGGCCCCAAGGCTAATGAAAAAAACTGCCCATACGCTCCGGAGGAAGGTGCTCACCCGAGAAGAGCCCCCTGGCGACCCAACCACCGCCGACCCATGTGCGGCTGAGTCCACGGAATCTCCTGCTCAACGCAGAAATTCCAATCGAAGGTCATAGGGCTTTGGCGTTGCGACGAGCTGGGCTTAGCGTGCTCTGCGCAGTTGTCCGAGCCCAAACAATCCCACGAACACGAGGAGAGCTGTCGTCGGTTCGGGAACCGGCTCGAAGTCGTATCGCTCGTCATAGCCCGCATAGGAAAGACTCACATCATCGAAATAACCGGTCTGCCCCTTATTGTAGCTCCCGACGCCAATCCCCAGAGCGAGCAGCTCAGCCCCCGCAAAATCAGCATCGAAGACCGTCACCCATTCCGACAGGGTCTTCAGCGGCGGTCCCCCAAATGAATTCGCTTGACCGAATCCGCCATTCCACCAAAAAAGGCCCGAAGTCGAAGTAATTTGCTGCGTCAGCCAGGTATCGGTCGTCACGTGTGCAATCGGATCGGTCTGCCAATAGGGTTCGTAGACCAAGCTTCCGTATCCGTCTCCCACCGCCGCAGGATTCGAAAGGGTCAAACGGAGGGCTGGGGCCGCGAAGGCGTTCAGATCCCCCGCAGATCCTTTGTAGAACGAGTAGGCGATTTGGAGCGAGGCATCCGTCAGAATGCTCCCGGCATTCCCGTAGGCGTCCACAACGGCCACATGGGCGATGTCTGCGTTTGCCGCCCCGGTGGTTAAGAGCGCCGCGCCGACTGGCAGCGGCTGGTTGTTTTCGAGTGCTCCGCCCACTCCGCTCAGGTTGACCGTACTCGCTGCCCCCCCGGCGGCCACATCCATCTCGTACCAAACCCCCGGAGTCGGCGTCGATGACCCCGGTGCGAAAGCAGTCACCGTCGTGGTGGGCGAAGCTTCAGACCCGTTCGGGAAGAACGCCGAAAGCCCCAAAGCCAGCAGCAAGCCCGACAAACCCCGAGCCATCAACGAGACCATCCCTGTCGAATTCATGATCGTATTCCTTCCCGAGAAACCATTCGGCCCATCCCACGATGGACCGCTTCCGGGGCGAACACGTTCAACATGAATCCCAATTAGAGCCGAACCCCATGAGACTATCTCACGAATTGAAGCCCAAGATCAACGGCATACTCTCGACGGACGGTCAGCGGGCTTGGCCCAGCCCTCTCACCTCACGGCGCTTCTGGGGATGTCCGTAATAATACGGACCCGGGGTTTCACATTGCGTCTTTTGAACGTCAGGTGGGCGAGACTTTTCTGGACCTAAAGCCTCAGCCCAAGCCCGTCCACAAGATTGACCACCACACAGTTGACCCGGCCGGTCCTCGCTATCTTGGGGCCGTCATAGGCCTGCCCACAGCGCAACCTTGGAGACTGCTCGATGCGAACCCGTGACGCTTACGAAGAACCGTTCGACCCGAGCTGGAACCTTGCCCGGCTGTCTCGAGCCACCCTGTCCCGCCTCGGCCGAGAATACCTGCTCAGCGGCCATCTCCAGGATCGGGTGGGTCTGCCCCTGGTCGCTCAGCAATACGGGGGCAACGCCTATCGGGATTTCTCCATCGGCGAGTGGATGTCCGCGAGCCCTGTCTACTCCAAGCGCATGCAGCGGGCTCTCGGTTTCGAAGGCGACGATGTCGGCACCGTATTCAAAAACATGCAAATTGAGATTGGCGCGCCCCCTCAGTTCATGGACTTCCAGTTCCGGCTGGATGGTCCGGATTCCGGCGAGTTTTGGTTGCCCCACTGCGGCGCCTTGATGGACGTCGAACCGTTCGGCGAAGAGCGCGTCCGGTTGATGTGCCACGACATCGAGGACCCCACCTTTGATGCCACCGCGGCGGCGACCCACCCTCGAATGAAGATGCGACCCCTCCACCGACCGCCCCGGCAACCCGCTGACCGCAGTCCCCATTGCCGGTGGCGGGTTTTTCGCGATAAAAATTCCGAGGGCGGAGCCGGACCCCAGCCCCATTCCAATCTGTCCCAGGTGGCCGCATCGAAGATCGCCCAGATTCCCCTGGTGCTTCCCAATGAATCCCTGGAGTCTGGTGGCTGGGCCGATTACTCGGGAGACTTTGATCCGGGTTTCCAACTTGAAGACCTCTCGCACCGCGCTCTCTTAATCGTCCTGCAGGAAGCCGCCGTCCAAAGCCACCTGCTGGCCCGGGCCTTTCTCCTGATGGTGCAAGAGCACATCGGCGAGCCCGCCATGCAGGAGATGGCCAGACGACAGTGGACGGGGATCGCGGCCCTCACTGCCGAACGTCTCCAATCGGCTCTCGGGATTGAGGGCGATGACATCGAGGCGATCGTCAAAATTGTCCAAGTCCACCCCTGCTTCCACCCCCGGAGCTACATCGATCTGCGTCTTGAAGTCATCGAGCCGAATCGGGCCCGGCTCGGCTTCGCGCCCTGCCCAGCTTTCGAAGAGGACGACGGTTGCTCGTGGCTCGCGGGCCTCAGCCAGGCACCGCACTCGGCCCTCGATGCCATCGTTCAGCGGATCAACCCGCGTGCGCGTTGCATCCCAACCGAAGCGACAAACGGGCTTCAATGGGCCTGGGAGATTGTGATCGACCCCGCGGCCCCGCCGGCTTCGGAACCGATTGAGCTCAGCCTGGCCCGCATCAGCCAAGGGGCGCGGTTTGCCTTTGAAACGAGGCGGCCCGTGCGAAACTGAGGTCCCCCGACGCTTACTCGATGGACACGACCTGCTCGAAGCTGTCCACTTGACCCGACGCAGTCTGGATGGTCAAACGGACCGGCCACAAACCCACTTGCAGGAAGCTGACTGGAGCCGGATTCCCGGTTGAGAACGACG
>JAQWNI010000012.1 GCA_029268645.1 Myxococcota bacterium | reverse complement strand
AGGAGTCGTGTTGCCATCGTCACATGTCTCCCCGAAATCGAGGGTGCCATTGCCACAAATCTCAAGGCGGCAATATTCCGAACAACCATCGCCTGAAAAAGCGTTCCCGTCATCACAGTTTTCATTGCCTTCGACAATCGAGTCACCGCAAACCGTGAAGACAAACTCGCTGTCTCCGGATTCATCAAGGCAGCCGGGATCCGCGAGATCGACAAGGCCGTTGGCATCATCATCAAGGCCGTTCGAGCATTGGGGGAAGACCCTCAGACTGCTGATCTGCCCTTCTCCTTCATCCCCTCCGAGCGCCTGCGAGACATAGGAAAAGTAGAGGTAGTCCCGTCCTGAGCCCTCAGCATCGCGGAAGTAGTCACTGGTCCCCATGGAGTCGGGGTCGGCATAACTGACGGGATTCGAGGCGCCCGCCGGGATTGCCGCGCGAATCACATCATCGCTGAGATAGACGTCAAAGATCACTTGACCGTTTTCGTCTCGAGCTACGTCCCAATTCTGGAAGTCCGGATCGCTAATGTCGTAAAAGAGGCGGTAAAGATCGTCAAAACGGTCGCCCGGGTCTTTCTTGACATAGAAGAAGATGGCCAGCAGATCCGCTTCTGCAATGAGCTTGGCGCCGACATGATTGACGCGCTCGCCCGTCGAGGACCCATTACAGCTGATCCGAGAGCCGGGAATCGGATTATTGGGATGGTTCGCGAATTCCGAAGAAGCCGTAAAGCTGCACGCCGGTGAGCTATAGCCCTCAGACGGCCCCCCCGCTGCAATGGACGCATCGTTGAGAAAGAGGTCATTCGGCGTATTCTCAACATCCCAGGCAGTGGACAAGGGGTCGGCGGGAGGGGCAAGGGGATTCTGGGGATCCTCCGCGCAGGCGATCACCGCTCGCTTAGAAACAGAGCAATACAGATCTCCGTGAATGAAGACCCTCTGATAGTTCGGGGCGATGATCGTGTCGCGAATCAAGTTATCGAGGGTAAAGTCGATCGGGCCGTATCCCGGCACGCCTCCCGCCGTGTCCGGATCATTGAAATTCAATCCAAACGGCGAGGTCGCCGCGAACTGGGCATGCCGTTCGGGAACGAAGGTCCCGCCGGAACTGGTGGTCTCCGGTTGAGCCTTCGCGTGGTAGTACAGAATGAATCTTTGATTGGCGTCGTCGACCACCACTTCTGGCGCCGCGATATGCGAAAAAGTATCCCGGTCAAGATCGGCATAGGGGTCCAGGACACCCCGGCGACTGCGACCGTTAAAGAATCCGCCGAGGTTGAAAGTGGTCCAAGGCCCCTCGGCTGAGGAAGACCACTTCAACCGAATATGGGATCCGCTGTGCTCTCCCCAATAGAGGTAGTACTCAGCAGCGGGGTTCGCTCTCTGCTCGGGGGGGACCCAGGCCGGAATTTGAACGACTGATGCGTATCCCGTCTTGTCGTCGCCTCGCGCAATCACGCTGCCGTCGGGTGCCAACTCGAAGTAGGCGTCAGACCAGGCCTGAGACGCGAGACCCATCAAACAGAGCAGCAAAAGAGCCACACGTCGAATGCCACAGCGGACGGCTGGGCGACGAGGGCATCGCGGGGGCACCGGGCCGGAGAGCCGTTGATCGAATTTCATTAGAGAGCAGATTCCTGCGGCAACGAAAGCAAAGCCAGCGACAGTTTATGGGTTGTGGCGCTGGAGAGGCTTTTGTGGGGCAGAATCTGCTTCAGATCTCGGAAAAAGTGCCCGGATGTGGCCCTTTAGGCCTTTGAAAAGCGCCCCGCTGGGGTCCCCATCCTCAAGCCGAGCAGGCCCAAGGCCAAGAGCAGAGCCGTAGAGGGTTCCGGAATGGGGTTCACCTCGGTAACGGTGGCCTCGACGCCCAGGAAGTGTCCGTCCTCCGCTATGTCCCGCCCGGCGGCCAGCTCCACCCCGTACTCACTGGTCGTGACGAAACTCGCAGGTCCGTACGCTTCAGACAACCCGAGCACAAATCCGACTTCATCCGAGTCGCTATTGAGAGTGGATGTGAATTCGATACTGAAGGTCAGTTGAGTCGTCCCGGAAAGTCCAACGAGCGTTGTGCTTCCCGTGTCACTGATCACTTCCGCACTGTCATCATAGTCATACGCAACCGAGGCACCGGACGTTTCCAAGCTCGGCACAAGGGTCGCGCCCGTCGAATTTTGATCCATAAAGATTGAGACTGAGCTGACGCTGGCTGAGCCATATCCTAAGTAGGAGTCGTCCACCCTCTGAACGAGGCCCAAAAAAGCAGTATCGATCGCGAGGTCGTAGACCGTTCCTGCATCGGCCGTCACGGTGAACGCGACCTCGTAAGCGTGAGTGAGATTGACTGTGTTATTTCCGAAGGTGGCATCCGACCAAGCGTTCGCCGCATAGCGAACTCGCGCGCTCTCGTTGACCCCGACTGTATCCAGGACCGTACCGCCCGATTCCAATTCCTCAACCGCACTGGTATGGGCATCGTTCGTGTCGACCGCGTCCACCGAATTGTCGTCGCCGAGGGACGAGGAGGTGACGCTGATCGTGAGTGCCCCAGCGGGTGCAGCAGCCAACAGTGCTACTGCGATAACCCAAAAAAAATAGCGTCCCATGAGCTGACCCCTTCCCGGCCCGCATTCACTGCGGGCGTGGTCTCCGTAAAAACACTTGCAAGAAGCGCTCCGGAGTCAAAACGGCCTGTCCGAGCACACAGACGCGTACACAATTCTGCACCGCCACAGCAGATTCAATCAATCGCTTTTTATGGCAAAACTTTTCCTCTGATTGCCCTAGGAAAGTCGGTCGGACCTCAACCCTGTAGACCAAGGAACTCAGGCAAGGTCCACTTTTTGCGTATGATCCAAACGGCAAATCCCCCACAATAGGGCCCACTCTGGAGGTCCCGTGCCGAAGACCCCTGCCCGACGCACCCTGCTCAAGGGACTCCTTGTCGCTGTGCTCCTGCTCTCCGGCGGAAGCGTTCAAGCGCAGAACCTCCTTTACTTGGACCCTCTGGCAGACATCGTCGAAAGCGGCCAATCCTTCGAAGTCGCGCTCAAGATGACTTTTAACAGCCCTTCGACGGGAGGCGGTGTCGTCCTCGCATATGACCCGAACCTCCTGTCGCTGGATGATGTGACGTTCACACCTGATTTATCCGGCGACGAAGATTTCCAATGCCCGGGGTCTGGCCCTCTCGTGTCCTGCCCCAATACCCCGGGACTGGTGGCCTTCGGATCCGTTTCTGGATTATCGGGGGCCCAGACCGTCGCGATCCTGGTGTTCACTTCGCTTTCAACCGGCACGACCGGAATCGACATGACACCCGCCTATGCTTTTGGAGCGCCCGGCGGTGCTGAGCTCCCTGTCCTCCTCCAAGGAACGTCAGTCACGATGACGCCCTCCGTTCCCTTCCTTTCGCTTGGGGGTTCGAGCGCGTTGGTTTTGGGGATGCTCCTGACCGCGATCTGGGCCGTCCGAAAACAAAAACGCACCGCCGGCTTAATCGGGTCTGGCATTGCTTGCCTTCTCGTTTGCGTGACACCAGTCGAAACGGCTTTTGCGGCCGATTCCGATCTCGATGGCGTTGTTGATGCAGTCGATAACTGCACGTTGATCGCCAATCCAAGCCAACAGGATTCTGACGCCGACGGATATGGAAACCTTTGCGATGCAGACCTCGACAACGATGACGATGTGGACTTGGCCGACCTTGATCTTTTCAAGGCTCGTTTTTTTGGCTCCAATCCATCGGCCGACTTCAATGGCAATGGAGCAGTCGACTTTATTGACCTCGGCTACTTTTCGACCCAACTCGGCGGAGCACCCGGACCGACATGCCCCACCTGCACTCCCGTTCCTTCAGGCCAATACTCGAGTACCCCGGATCTAGCGATCCCCGACGGGGACAGCATGGGGGTCTCGGACGTCCAAGACATCGACGAGGCCATCACGATTTCCGTACTCACCGTAGCGGTCTCGATCACTCATTCATGGGTAGGTGACTTGACCGTAGTGCTGACCCACGAAGACACCGGGACCTCTGTGGTCTTGATGGATCGCCCCGGAGAGCCGGCGTCGGCCTTTGGCTGCTCGGGCGAGGACATTGATGCGACTTTTTCCGATCAGGCAACAAGCCCGGTGGAGGAGGCCTGCGGAACCGGGACGCCGAGCATCGAGGGCTCGTTCACCGCCGAAGATTCTCTGGCTGTATTCGCAGACGAGAGCACTGCCGGCACATGGACTTTGACCGTTCGCGATGCCAATTCAATCGATTCGGGCACTCTGGATGAATGGTCACTTGGAGTCAACTCACCCCCCGAAGACCCCGCGGTGACCATGACGGCTTTTCGCCCCCAAAGCGAAGCCTACGGCGATCCACTCCTACGCCGGGCCGTCGCTGAGGGTGATGAATTGGATCCCGGTGCCGGGATTCGAATCAACGGGGATGACGATGACAATGACGGCATAGCGGACCACGAAGACGAGTCCGTCATCGGTGAGAATGACCTCATCGAAGTGGAGCTCTCGGTCAATTCCATGGAACCAAACGGGGTTGAATATGTGCTGCGCCGAACCGACCCGTCCCTTCGCGTCTGGGACAGCGCCAATAAGGAACAAGCCCTTCTCCGCGACGACGACGAGGTGGCGATCGGCTTCTCCTCCCCCAACCGCAGCGTCTGGGTAGAAAACCACGATGGCGGTGAAGGGCAACTCCACTTCGAAGTTCGATCTCTCACGAACGGCGCCGTTGTGACATCGGATACGGTGGCCTTTTTCCCCTTCTCAAGCCTCGTGATTGGCCTGCACGGCGAATTCCAATTCCCAACCGATCCAGTCTTTGGTCCAAATGAGGGCATCTCAGTCTTGGCAGTTCGGCTGCACCAGAATGCGTTCGATTCTCATATGTATATGGAAAACGAAGTGGAAAGCGATGGCTCGGGTTCGGTTTATGATGAAATTGTCAGCGCGATTCAGAATCGAGGGGTCACCGAGGTGGCTCTTTATGGATTTAGCCATGGAGGCGGATCGGTGTACGACCTATCCGAAAGACTCGAGGCAAACCGAGAGGCCATCGGCGATTTCACCATTCCCTTCACCGGCTACATCGACAGTGTCGAGAACGACTCCGATACGGATCTAGATCCGGAAGTGAGATTGCCCGTCGGGACGGAGTACCACGTGAACTACTACCAAGCGAACCTCCTTTGGCTGATATGGGGAGACTCAGTCATGGGAGCCGATGTCGACGAGTTAGTCAGTGGCCTTTTCGTGACTCACATCACGATCACCAATCAGAGCATCGTTCAAGATGGAATCTACGACCGCTTGGTCGAGCGCGTGCCCCGTTAAAGCCACGAAGGCTCTGATACGTCTCCGCCGAAAGGGCTCAAAAAGGGCCAACGAGACTCGACGATCCAGCCCCTCCACCCACCCAGGGTCAAGGTCATTCACCCCCCCCCCCCACAGCGTCACGCCAGCCTCGCTCATTCGAATGGTTAAGGCATACGTGGCCCAGCCTACCGGCGCGGCTAACGCTTGGTGCTCACCAGCTCGGCCCTTGCAATATTCATCCGTCGCTCCACCTCGCCAAGTGAAGCGCGAACACTTTCGACCTCCGCATCCGACCTGGCGGACAATATCTTCTCCACCGGCTCGCTTTCAATTCCTGGAAATGCCGAATTCGCCTGATCGAAGCAGAAGAAATCGCTAAATTTCTCCCAATCGAAATATCCGTGATTTCAATACTATTCACTCATCTGGATTGCGAAAATTAATCTTGGCTCACACAAACCAATCTACGAAATCAGGTCGTTTTTGGCTTTGGATCTTTTTGGCATTCGCGCTTGGGGTCGGATCGGTCTTCGCCGGTGGCTGGCTGCTGTACTCGGGCGCCAACGCGATCGAATCCGGAGGGCGTCTGCCTGAGAGGAAGATCCTTTCGGCCAGTGAACTCAAGGCCGGACGACTCGCAACATTTGAAGCCGACCTGAAAAACAAAAGAAGAGGAACGAAAAACCTAGTCGCTCGCATGTACGAGCGACAGCTTCAAGACCCCGATGCGACAATGGATTTCTTGATCCTTTCGGGGGGGGGCGAGAATGGGGCTTTCGGTGCAGGCTTTCTCGTGGGCTGGTCCAGTATCCCGGAGGGAGCGTCGTCCCTGCCCCACTTTGATGGCGTCACGGGTGTCAGCGCCGGTTCATTCATCGCCCCTTTTGCCTATCTCGGAAACCGAAAGAGCCTAGACAAGATCGATCAATTCTTTCGAAATCCAGGGGCCGATTGGCTTCAGCTCCGATCACCCATCTATTTCCTTCCCGACCTGATGAGCCTAGCTACGGTGCCGGGTCTCAAAAGAGCCTTGCGGGAGCAAATCACGAAACCTTTTGCGAAAGAAATCGTCGAGGCCAGTACGCCAGGGCGGCTCCTGCTGATTCAATCAAGCAATCTCGACCTCGCCGTCCCACACATCTTTGACTACCGCGAGGCGACTCGCAACTCGCTCGAAAGTGGAGATTTTGATCCGATGATCGAAATCCTCCTCGCGTCTTCAGCCATCCCGGGTTTGTTTCCGCCGCGGGAAATCGACGGCTCTCTGTACGTGGATGGTGGAGTCGTCGGCAATTTCTACGCCGGGGGGCGGCCCTCAAAGCCTGACTTCACCTTCGGAGGCATCTGGAAGCGTGAGCACCCGGGACTGCCCATTCCTAAGACGCGCTACTGGGTGATCTTGAACGGAAATCTTCGAGAGGCTGCCAAAACAAGCAGCGGCAGCTGGCCCGGGATCGTGGCGCGCAGCCTCGCTGTTTCTGTGGGGTCCTCTGAGGTGGTCGCCCTCCGAGAGCTCTACGCCCTCGCCGAACTCACGCGACAACGTGGACAAGGAGAAGTCGAGGTCAGGTGGGTGGCCATCGAGGAACCGCTCGGGGCGTCTGTCTTCCCGACCCTTTTTGATCGGGATCAAATGCGGCGTCTGTCCGATTTGGGCAGGAAAATGGGCGCAAATCCGAAGGTCTGGAACGTCACGGCGCCCTGAACGACCGGCCGCATCCTACGCTTCATCTCGCATAATAGAGATCGAAGAGATTCATCATGCATCGCGCCGCATCACGGCCCAGGACTGCCTGACTCGCGCTTGATCCAACTTGGGCCAATTCGACACCGGTAGACCTAGGAAGCGCTATGCTCTAGCGACTGCAGCTGGTCAATATTGAGACAGAGTCTCTCAATCCCGGGGAACCTCGGAAACGCACCCCGATTTGGGATCAAACGCCCAAAACTATTCTGCTTCCCTTCAGAAGGCCAGTCGCTCCTCGCTCAACTGATCGATAGTTCTTGTCGCTAGACGGAACAAAGACGGGGCTGGGTTGTCTCGTCCAATGGGCGGATCGCAAGTATAGATCACGTAGGCCTCGAAAAGGACCTTGAGAATTTTCGAGGAATGGCCGATATCGGTAAAACCGGACTTAGATTGGCCGAAACGGAACGGCGCAGACCGCGTCGGGGCCTAATCTTCTGAAGCTCGCCGCGCGCCCCCACGCAAGAGGTTGTCGCTTTATGACCCAAAAGCTCTCCAGAAAACAGTCGTCCCATCCCGTTCGGCGATGGCTTGGGCACCGAATTTTAAAGGCCGTCGGTTGGACATTGGAAGGCAATCGCCCGAATGCGCGCCGCTACGTTTTAATCGCAGCCCCGCATAGTACGAACTGGGACCTGTTCTTCATGTTGGCTCTGGCGTGGGCCGCGGGAATCGAACTCTCCTGGATGGGTAAACACACTCTTTTCCGCGGACCGCTTGGCTTCGTTTCTCGAAAACTCGGTGGCGTCCCAATCCGCCGCCACAAGCGCGAAAATATCGTGACCCAGATGGTTGAAAATTTTCGTCAGCACCCCGATTTGACGCTCACCATTGCTCCAGAGGGAACGCGTTCTTACGCCGCCCATTGGAGATCGGGCTTCTATCAGATCGCTCTTGCTGCCCAGGTTCCCATTGTGATGGGCTATTTGGACTATCCGAACCGGCGAGGCGGATTCGGGCCAGAACTCGTGCCGACTGGGACCGTAGAAGAAGACATGCAAGAAATTCGAAACTTCTATGCTGACAAGGTTGCCTGCTTTCCGGAGCGAATCGGTGAGATACGTCTCAAGGAAGAGGTTTATCCGGCCTAGATCCGGTCAACTGCTCTCCCAAGCAATGATGCAAGAACCTTCTCCTAGAGGCCGTTCATCATCAAGGTTTGACTGGTCGAAACCTGCTGGCTGAGGGGGGCCGTCAGCGACGGACTTTAGACTTGTCACTGATACTTTTAACGTATTGACTCGCTGCCTCTTTGTACTCTCCTTCAGTCAATGCCCATTGTTGAAGATCGGCGTCTGCCCAACCCAGTTGCATACCCGATTGAGCACGACCTAACGCCGACGTCATACTCCGAGTCAGCGCCAGCGCGGCCGGCGGCACAGAGAGCAGTTCGTCAACTAAGGCTTGTGTCTTTTGAAGAAGCTCACCGGCGCCCGCGCTCCGTTGCGCCCAGCCACACTGGAGGAGTTCTTCGGCGAAGACTCTGCGGGTTGTCATCACCCAGTCCCGAGCCCGCGGCAGACCGATTTCCCGGGCCAACAAAGGCGTGCCATTCCACACATTGGGAATGCCTAATGCAAGCTCTGGAATGCGTAACACAACATCCTGGCTGACTAATCTGAAATCGCACGCGGTCGCCAGGAGGGCTCCGCCACCGACCACGTAACCCTGCAGGCTGGCCACGGTGACTTGAGGGATACGATCGAGTTGTTCGAGAACCCTCTGCCAGGTGGAGGTACGGTTACGCCGTGTCGACCAGCTTCCCGCCACGTCAGGGTAAGATGTAGTCTGTAAATCTGCGCCGGCACAAAAAGAAGATCCCGCCCCTGACAAAACAAGCACCCTGATCTCCGGGCGCTCAAAAAGGCTTTCCAGCTCGGTGGCGATTTTGGAGCGAATGCTCTCGTTCAATGCATTCAAACTTTCCGGCCGGTTCAGACTCATCCGGACGATCTCGGCTTCATACGTGATAACCACATCTTCTTCGTCAGACATGGAGCCCTCTTCATTCTATATTCGGGTAAGAGTATCGGGGGATAGGCGGGGCGTAAAAAGCTGCCTCGAATCTGGAGCTCGCACATTTCCATCATCAGGGTCGAAGTCAAGATCACGTCTATCCGGCACAAACCAGTTCTGCAGCAAAACCGTCGACACCTCGCGTGACCAATGGTACTCAGGTGTTGGGAATGCGGGAGAACGGTAGAGCAATGGACCTGTGATCTCTAGCTTGAAGATTTTAGGCAGCGGCCAACGAGCGCTTCGCGAAAATCGCACAGGCTTCTGATCACTCGGAGGAGAGAGGCGCTTATGCGAGAAAAAGTTTCCGCACCCAACCCGGCCCTCGGCGATGCTCTCAGAACTTTCCTCGCATTGTTAGCCATTCTGCCCGGATTGATCGCGGGGCTTTTAACGTGGCTCGCAAGCGGCAACCGACGGCGTGCTCTCAACCTCGCAACCCGGCTCTGGGGGCGCCAAGGTATCCAGGCTGCAGGCATTCGCTTGCGGGTCGAGGGGGCCGAGCGTCTGAAGACACGGCCCGCGATCTTCACCCTCAATCACCAGAGCGGGATCGATCCGATCCTCGTCTGCGCGCTCCTGCGCGAAAATTTCGTGGCGGTTGCTAAAAGCGGGATCCGCAAGAATCCTGTTCTTGGGCCCGCTTTTACTTTCGCTGGAACTGTTTTCGTCGAAAGGGGGAGCGGCCAAGAGGCCGAGCGTGCTCTGCGACCCGCCGTGGAAGCCTGCGCGGCGGGCCTCGCTCTGGCGATCGCACCGGAAGGCACTCGAAGTGCGGGACAAGCCGTCGGACGCTTCAAAAAGGGAGTCGTCCATCTAGCACTCGCTACCGGCGTGCCGCTGATTCCCATCGTCATCCACAACGCCGGGAACATCCTGCCACGCGGTGGATTCATCATGCGGCGGGGAGAGGTCTACGTCCAAGTTTTGGAGCCCATCCCCACCGAGGACTGGACACCCGCGAATCTCGATACTGAAATCGAAGCCCTTGAACAGCGCTACCGGGATACGCTCAACATGCCGGAAGATGCGGCTGAGAGCCCGCACTCAGATAACTAGGAACGGTACCGGACATTGTCTTCGTTAGAGTACGGCAACCGGAGAAAGGTACTGGAGCCAACGCGAGAGGCCCCAGTCCGCCACGATGATGACCAGACTAGCCCCAACGACCGACCAAGTAATCGCTTTCGGGACGCCGCGGGGTTGTATATCGGAGCGCAGGCGCCCAGCAATCTCCGCCACGACGAGAATGACCACCATGAAAACAATGCTGTGATAGAAACACACGAACGGTGGAAAAGCCCAAAGTGACGGGTAAACAAGCGCTTTCTCGGACAAAATCTGCCAGTACTGCTCTGAATTTTGAAAAAGCGAGTAGGTCTCGCTGACGCCGACCGTATAGGCCATCCATAGGCTTGTACCGACCCCAATCGCCGTAAGCAACGGCGCCGCGATCAGGGCAGCAATGGCCGAAGGGCCCAACGTCCACCTGCGCGGAGAGATGCCCAGCGTGTGCAGCAACTGATTCTGGTGAGTCGCCTGCATCATCGCGACCTCTCCTGCATAAGAACCACCGATTCTTCCCGCAAGAAGCAGTCCAGTCAACATAGGCCCGAGTTCTATGATGAATCCGCGGGCGACGCCCAGAGCGAAGATTTTGCGACGAATCGCCGGAAGGTGCTCGCGACTGATCACGTCAAATTCGTGCCCAACAAACTGCTGAAAGAGCTCAATGCCAAGAAGTTTCTTAATCAGCGTGGGGTGTGGGTCGATGATCTGCTTTCTCAAGGCGTCGATGCTCGTAGCTTCAAGAAGCTCGGCAAACATCATGCTAATTGCGATGCCTGATGCAAGGAATGCAAAAAAGATCAGCGGGCTTGAAATCACAAGATAGTCGAAGGTCCGAATCGCCGTCCGAACAAAAAAGTTTGAGTGCGAAAAAAAATGCTTCTTGGTGACCGACTCCGAAGAGCCACGCGCAGACAAATACACTTCTAGCCCCGGGGTGATCAGGCGCTTTGCGTAATGCGGTTCATGCGAGATCAGAATGAATCCGTGACCGTCGTCCATCAGGTCGCGAATAAGATCGACAATGCCTAAAGCATTGGTTTCATCGAGCCCGACGAACGGTTCATCCAAGATGATGATGCTTCGGCCCTGCGCAAGAATTTGTGCCAGCGAAGCTCGACGGAGCATTCCTCCGCTGAGTTCGCCCGGCATTTTAGTTGCGTCGCTCTCAGACAAGCCGACTTGCGAAAGCCGTTCGCGGATCACTTCGGGTGGGGATGACCTGCCTGATTTTTTAAGGGCCAGCCCGATGTTCTCACCCACGTTCAGAGAGTCAATCAGAACACCTTGCTGAAACACCATTCCGACACTTGGGGTGGGCGACTCGTCTCCAGACCCAACAGTGTGAATCCGGGCATCCGGGATCGGGCGGAGCCCGAGTAGATGCAACGCGATGGAAGATTTACCCGCACCCGAGTCCCCCTTTAACCAAAGGCACTCGCCCGGGCGAACGTCTAGTTCGACCGTATCGTTGTCGAAAGGGCATCGGGGACCGGACTTTACAATTCGAACGTGAAGTTCCAAGCCTCACCTCGTGCAATGGACGTTACGGTCTCTACTGGCAGACTTCAACACACGGCTCTGGCAAGGCCGGGGCGCAGCTAGCCAGTCGCAGCCTATCGGGGCGCAATATGACTGCCCTCCGAGTCTTAAACTGGGTCATGCGACAGGCGAGAGCTCTGTGTGGAGTTACTATCTATAGTCTTGAAGGGTAAGGGAAAGCGGAGACAATGATCGAATATCATAACCCTGAGGGCCAATTCAGCGTCGAGCCTACTCCATACGCGTTATCCACCGAGATTCTCGGAAAGGATCAAATCGCCATTGGGTTCTTGGCCAACGGGTTCCCCGATTCTGAAAACTTCCTGGCCGCCCTCCGTCAGGAAATGCAAAACATCGTGCCCGGCATACAGGCCCACGCATACAACAAAGGGAATGCTTCAATTGCAGCCTCGGATGAGATGCTCGCCGACTTAAAAGGCCATTGTCAGGCGGTCGTCGCCGCTTACGGCCATTGAGGCAGCTGCACCACCGGCACCGTGCGTGACGGAATCAACATGGCCAAGCTCGGCGTTCCCGCGGTCGCTCTCGTCACTCAGGAGTTCTGGCCCCAAGGTGATTTCGTAGCCCGCTCACTGGGGATGCCCGATGTGCCGCGAGTGAAACTCCCCCACCCCATTGCGGGAACCGGAACGGCCAACATGAAAGCCGTGGCCACTCAAGTGGCTCTTGAGGTCATCAAAGCCCTGGAAGGCTGCCTTGACTGATTTGTTCCGAGCAGAATCTGAAGAAGCGGCCCTCGAAGACCTTCACACGCGCGGCTTGACCGACGGCTTACCGGTGGTGATCCCCACCCCCGATCGAGTCAGCCAAATGGTGCTGGCTTCCGGACAAGAGGCCGACATGGTGCTGGGCACGATGGGCCCGGGACACGGGCTGGCCACCATGGAAAAGGTGGCGGTGGCAGCGGTCATGGCCGGTTGCTTGCCGGACTACATGCCGATCGTGGTCGCAGCGGTCAAGGCCGTGATCGAACCCGTCTTTGACCTCACCGAAATGCAAGCCACCACGCACTGCACGGCCCCACTCATCATTGTGAATGGACCTGCGCGGATCAGCTGCGGGCCGGTCTCCTCCGGCTACGGTGCCCTCGGCCCTGGACACCGAGCCAACGCGTCCATTGGCCGAGCCCTTCGTCTCACAATGATGAACATTGGTGGCGCGCGGCCAGGCGCCTCCGACATGGCCCTCTTGGGGCACCCCGGAAAGTTCACTTACTGTCTGGCCGAAGATGAAGAAAACAGCCCTTTCCCTCCCCTTCATACGACGCTCGGCTTCGACAAGGAGGACAGCGTCGTCACAGTCATCGGTGCAGAAGCGCCGCATTCGGTGATTCACTCGGGCGATGGGGATGACCCCAAGCAGCATGAAGGCCTGCTCGATATGCTGGCCATAGGCGTCGCGAATCCAGCCACGAATAACGCAATGTTATCAAGCGGTACAGCAACTGTAGTGCTGAACCCTGAGCATGCCGGCATTCTCCATCGAGCGGGTCTCAGCCGGGATGACATCGCCGCAGAAATTTGTGAGCGCTGCCAGCACCCGAATGCCGAACTCCATCAATTGTCCCCGGGCTTTGCGCCTTCTCAAGCCGGCGTGCGTAAAGCTTTTCGAAGCCCCGAGCAGCTTCTGATTCTCATGGCCGGAGGCTCAGGGCTCTATTCGATGGTCATGCCATCCTGGTGCGCTGGCACACACCGAAACTCACCCTCCAGCAGTCTGGTCGACTTTGAGTTTGCCTGCGAGATCCCAGTTCATGGCCCCGGAGAGCTAGGGTAGGCTTCCAAGATCGAGGCTAAGGGCTCTGGTGGGGTGCGCATCTATTTTGTGAAAGAGACTGCTCTGCGCAGACCGCTGCCTCGACATTTCCAGCTGCCAGCAGCACGCACCCAATGGATCCAGAACCCATTCTTTCTACGTCTGCCTCAAAACGAGAGAGAGACAATCGAGGTCAGCAATATCGCTCCACTGCATGACAACCTGCTCGACCACATCAAGACCCGCGTTTTGTGCGTATTCAGCAAACAGATTCTTTGTCATGTGATTGCGAGCATGCGGATTTTGGCCATAGTGGCGATCAGGAGGCGCCGAGTAGTTGGAATGGTGATAAAGCGCGAGGCATCCCGGCCTCAGCACACGTGCCGTATCGTGCAAGTAAGACTGAACTAGATCCGGACTAAAATGCACCATAGCGTCGTAGGAAAAAACGGCCGTGCAACTTTCCGATTGCATGGGTTGGAAGTCGTAACCGTTATTCACCACAAACTCGACGTTTGAGAAAGCGGAGAGTCGCTTTTACAGACCCGGATGTTTTCTTCAAAAACGTCCATAAGAGTCAAATGATCTGCCTGCGAAGCCACTCTCTCGCTATGCCGTCCGTGTCCGCAGGCCAGCTCAAGAAGGTTCGTTGGGTCGATCTGCTCAAAGAGCCTACGAAACGAGCCTTCGGGTTCCCAGAAAAGCCAAGTCCACTCCTCTGCATCCGCATAATACGAACTATCGCGCCACGGGTCGCTGACAATATCAACAGATTCTTTTATGGAG
>JAQWNI010000011.1 GCA_029268645.1 Myxococcota bacterium | reverse complement strand
GGTTGAAACTGCGAAGGACTCGGGGCCATGCTGGCCAATGATTTTGGATAAGCGTTCGGCGATTTCATCCATGGCCTGCGCATAGGAGATCTCTTCCCAGCGGTCGGCCCCGCGCTCGCCGACTCGTTTGAGGGGCGTTCGGAGACGGTCGGGGTGGTTGTGGATTTGAGGGGCGGCGACGCCCTTGAAGCAAATATTGGGGGCGAGTAGGGGATTGTCATGAGGCAGGATGCGGGTGACCCGCCCATCTTCTTGCACGGCTCGCAGCTGACATCCGATGTCGCAAATCGAGCAGACGACATGCTTCGTGGCCTGATCCGTCATTGGGTGACTCCTCCTGCGGGTCGCTTCCGTATTCCCCGTCGGGGAAGTGCTGACAAAAATTGACCCAACGAGGCTACCAAATCCAATTTGGGCGGTTTTCACGAATTTGATTCCGTCGGTCGAGGTTGTGAAGTCGTCGAAAGGACTTCCGAGATCGCCTACGTTCGGGATGTTCGAGGAAAATCAAGGCGTCGCTCTTTAGAGAGTTGAGGAGATCAAAATCATGAGGTTCGGCGTCTTTTACGAACTGCAGCTTCCCAAGCCCTGGGAGGAAGGCGATGAGCATCGTCTTTTCCAGGAAGCTCTTGATCAGGTCGTGCTCGCGGATCGCTTGGGCTTTGACTACGCCTGGGAGGTTGAACACCATTTTCTGGACGAATACTCCCACTCCTCGGCCCCGGAAGTCTTCCTGGCCTGCGCGGCGGGTCGGACAGAAAGCATTCGGCTAGGTCATGGAATTCGCCAAGTGATTCCTCGTTACAATCATCCGGCTCGGACAGCCGAATCCATCGCCACCCTCGACTTGGTTTCAAATGGCCGAGTCGATTTTGGAATTGGTGAAGGGGCGACGCGTCTGGAGCTTGGGGGGTTCGGGATTCCTGCCAAGCAGAAGCGGGCCATGAGTCTCGAGGCGGCCGAACAGGTCGCCAATATGATGGTCATGGATCCCTATCCGGGCTTTGACGGCGAATCTTTTTCGATGCCCTGCCGAAACGTACTTCCCAAGCCGCTCCAAAAGCCCCATCCCCCTATGTGGATGGCCTGTACGAATCGCGACACGATTCGAGTCGCCGCGCGTCATGGCTTGGGTGCCTTGGCGTTTTCTTTCGTGGATCCTGACGAGGCGCGTTCTTGGACCCAGAGCTACTACGACATCATCCGTTCCGAGGAATGCGTTCCTCTGGGCCACTCGGTGAATGCCAACATCGCCATGGTGTCCAACTTTTCACTTCACCCCGATCGGGAGGAGGCGATTCGTCGAGGTCAAGAAGGCTTCGAGTTCTTTAATTACGCGCTTCGGGCGCTGGTTACGCAAGATACGGTTCCCGGTCGGACTGAACTTTGGCAGGAGTTTTGCGAAAAACGTGGTAATCGTACGGAGGAGTTAGTGGCCGCGTCCCGCGCTCCGGATTTCGAACCGACAGGCATCGGTACGCCCCAGGACATGCGGGATCATCTTGAGGCTTTTCGAGAGTCCGGCGTTGATCAGATTATTTTCATGCAGCAAGCGGGGCGGAATCGGCACGAGCATATCTGTGAATCGCTTCAACTTTTTGCCGATCAGGTGATGGCTCCCTTTTCTGCGGAGTGTGCAGCGAGGGAAGCTCAAAAAGCCGAGGCTTTGGCTCCATTTATCGACGCGGCTCTGGGACGAAAGAAACGGATGCCCTTGCTGGAAGACAGCCAGATTCCGGTCGTGCGGGCTTCCGTCAAGCGTGTCGAAGTCAATCGAGATCAGGCTCGTCCGGAGGCGCCTGTAGCCAACTGAGGGGGCTGATTAGGTCTCTTGGTCTCAAGCAATTTGACCGACACAGGCCTCGCGGCTCTTGATCATGGAAGATCGGCTGAATGCTCAGGTGGCACCGGAAGTCGCCCCCTTCACCTGGCCGGCCGGCATGGGGAGAATGCGATCTGCCCCTGCCGCCGGAGAGAGGCTACTTCTTCGCGTCTTCGGCTTCATATTCTTCGAGGAGCTTCTGTCTTGCTGCTGCTTCCCGTTCGCGAATTCGCCAGAACTCGGGTGAGCGTTTCTCTGTGAAGGCGGCGCCCCCCTCTTTACCTTCCGGCATGTCAAACCAATCCGGATAGTATTGGCTGGAGAGAATGCCCATCTCGTTGTAACCATCCATTTCCTGATCGAAGCTGGCTTTTAGGATTTCAAGACAGCCGGGGCTCTTTTCGAGGAGTTCCTCACTCCAGCGGTCGACTTCGTCCCAGATCTCTTCGTCGGGGACGACGCTATTCACCAACCCCATCTCGAGTGCCTGCTGGGCGGGATAGCGTCGGCAGAGCATCCACATCTCGCGGGCTTTTTTGGCTCCGACGACTTTGGTGAGATAAGGGACAAAGAAGCCGTCGGCGGGGCTTGAGACCTTGGGTCCGGCTTGCCCAAATTTGGCGGATTCGCCTGCGATTGTGAAATCGCAGCAGTAGGCCATGTGATTGTGGCCTCCGAGGCAATATCCGCGAACCACCGCCATAACGGGTTTTCGAGAATTTCGGATCAGACGGTTGTGGGGATAGCGATTGTAGAACGCTTCACGTAGCCCCCACTTTTCCCATTCGACATCCCCGCCGGTACCGAAGTGCTTACCGGCGCCCGTCACGACGATCAGGCCAATCGTCGGATCGTGATTGGCGTCGTAGAAAGCACGAAACATCTCGTCCACGGTGGAGATGGCCATCACGTTGTAGCGGTCTGCCTTGTCGATGGTGACCCGCGCGACGCCTCCGCCAAGCGTTTCGTGATGCTTTTTTTCGTAAATGATTTCGTCGAATTCGAGACCGTCGCCTTCGACGGTCTGCCATTGCGTAAAGGCCATGGCGCTGGGTGCTCCGTTTTGGAGGGCCGAGTCTGTACTCGCGCCCGCTGAGTGATTCGGGCCCCGTGCCCGGAGGCGGCAGTGTAGAGAAGGCCAAGGCCGTTGACGTTGGCCATGCGCATCGGATCGAGGAATCGGTCGTCCGGCGGGGAAAAGGGTTGCAGTGTGACTGTCGAAAACTATTGATGGGATAGGCTCCGGGCGAGGCGCCTTCGCGGTCAAGCAGTGCCCGAATCCGGTTCGCATCCCTCCCGAGAACCATCCAGAACCCCTATGCTGTGAGGGCCAGCCGTTCGTTCCCCCATCGGGGTGCGCGCTGCGCTCTTTTCGTTCCTGTTCGCCCCCCACTCGGGCTGTTTTTTGCAGCGCCGCTCAGGGGTTTTGGAGTCCTTTTCCGCCCATGAAGCCGGCGCCGTTCGAATACGCCGCTCCCCCGACGTTGGATGAAGCCCTCGCGATCCTCTCTGAGAACGATCCCGACGAGGTGAAGATTCTCGCCGGCGGTCAGAGCCTTATGCCGCTGCTTAATATGCGACTGGCTCGGCCAGAGTTGCTTCTCGATCTCACCCGGATTGACGAGCTCGGGGGCATCAGTGCTCGGAACGGCGGACTGTCTATCGGGGCTCTGGCGACCAAGCGAGACGTTGAAGATTCGGCTTTGGTTCGAGAGCGGAACCCGCTCTTTATGGAGTCGACCATCATGATCGGTCATCCGCAGATTCGGAACCGTGGAACCGTGGGGGGCTCCATGGTTCAAGCGGACCCTGCTGCTGAGTACCCGGCGGTGGCCGTAGCGCTGGGTGCGGAGCTGGTCGCGAGAGGGCCCGGAGGCGAGCGGGTCATCGAGGCCGACGATTTCTTCATCACCTACCTGACGACTTCCCTCGAGCCGGGTGAGATCTTGACTGAGGTCCGAATCCCGGATCTGGCCGCCGGGACGGGATGGTCCATTCAAGAACTCGCGCGACGCCATGGCGACTTTGCCATTGTAGGGGCGGTTGCGATGCTGCGTCTCGAGTCGGGGATTTGCGTCGACCTGCGGGTGGTGATCTTCGGGGCTTCCGATCGAGCCCGTCGGCATTCGGAAGCCGAAGCACTCCTCGCCGGCGAACGACCTTCTGCCGCGCTTTTTGACGCAGCCGGGCGAGCCGTGGGGCAATCGTTGGAAGACCCCACCGATGACGTGCATGCATCGGCGGAATACCGACGCGATCTCGCTCGTGTTCTTTGCGTACGCACCTTGACGGAGGCGGTCGAACGCGCAGAAGGGAGTGGGGGCTAATGGCCGGTCGCCAAATTCGGGTGAATATAAATGGAACAGACCACCAAGCAATCGTCGAACCGCGTCTCTCCCTTGCCGATTTCTTGCGCCATGAATTGGGCCTAACCGGCACGCATATCGGTTGTGAGCATGGAGTGTGTGGCATATGCAACGTGCTGATCGACGGCCGGAGTATGCGCTCTTGCTTGCTGCTGGCTGTTCAAGTCGACGGTCGATCAGTCGAGACAGTCGAAGGGTTGGCCGAGGGTGAAAAACTACACCCGATCCAAGAAGCCTTCATGGACGAGCAGGGGTTGCAGTGCGGATTTTGTACGCCGGGTTTCATCATGTCTCTGAAGGAATTGCTCGATCGCAATCCGAACCCCTCAGAAGATGAAATCAAAGACGTACTTGGAGGTTCGATCTGTCGGTGTACCGGTTATGCGGGGATTTTGCGCGCAGTCCAATCGGCGGTGGCCAAGATGGGGGGCGGGCGCCCGTCCCTGCTTGACTGAACAAGAACTCTGAAACAGAAAACGAGAAAAGATGGCCGTCGATATCCCGAAGAGCTTCGAAGAGCTCCCCACCTCTGCACCGCGCCACATTGGTCGGGGCAGGCGTCGAATCGAGGATCCCGCTCTTCTGACGGGCCGGACGCAGTTTATCGACGATGTGGAGCTTCCTCGAATGCTCCATTGCGCCATTTTGCGAAGTCCCTTCGCGCATGCACGGATTACGGGCATCGATACCCAAGAGGCCGAAGCTTTGCCGGGTGTGGTGGCCATTGTGACCGGCGAGGACGCGCTTCGGTGGAGTCACCCGGCGCAATCTTCACCCGAAGGTTGGGGGACTCACTGTCTCGCGACCGATGCAGTGCGTTACGTCGGCGAACCGGTCGCCGCCGTGGCGGCGATCAGTCGATACGTCGCTGAGGATGCCATGGAGCTGATCACGGTCGAATATGACCCGTTAGATGTGGTGGCCGATCCCGCTGCTGCGATGAAGGCGGATTCACCGCTGGTGCACGCTGGTCAGGGAACGAACGTGATGATGGACCGGGTCTTTACCTGGGGTGAAGTCGAGCAGGCCTTTGAGAAAGCTGATTGTGTTGTGTCCGAAGAATTTAGATGGAATCGCATGGGGGCCAATCCGACCGAGACGTTTGGATGCATATGCGAGTGGGATCCATTGGATCTGAGCCTCACCATTCGCGGGAGTATCCAATCCCCCTCGATGTTTGGGCTTGGGCGGGCGGCCACTTTTGCGTTGCCTTCAAATAAGGTCAATATCATTTCTCAACCGCACGGCGGAAGTTTTGGCGGCAAAGGAGGGACTCGGGGTACCGACGTGACGTGTCTCCTATCCCGTAAAGCCGATGGCCGGCCGGTCAAGTGGATTGAGGATCGAGTCGAGTACCTGACGGCCGGGGGGAGTCAGGCATGGGATCGGTATTACAGTGCCTCCATCGCGGTTCGGAATGATGGAATCGTGACTGGGTTGAGGGTTGCTCTGGTGGACGACTTGGGCGCAACCGGCGAAGCCTATGGAGCCATCTGTGCCGCAAAGCCCTTGGCGGCTTTTACGGGGCCCTACACGATCCCCGTGGCAGAATATGATCTAAAGCTGGTGGCGACCAATAAGGTCCCTTCAGGGCCTTACCGAGGAATGGGGCCTCCGCCGCATTTCTTCGTGCTTGAGCAGCTCATGGATCTCGCTGCGCGTCAGCTGGGGATTGACCCCGCCGAGTTCCGCCGAAAGAACTTCATTCCCAAAGACGCCTTTCCGTACATGATTCCGAGTGGGAATGAATACGACAGTGGCGATTACGAGGAAGTGCTGAATCAGGCGCTTGCCCTGGCCGATTACCCGGCTCTTCGGTCGGCGCAGGCCGAGGCTCGCAAGGAAGGCCGCTTAGTGGGGATTGGAGTAGCCAGCGCGATCGAACCTGGCGTCTTCGATTGGAATGCCTACGCGATCGTCGGCATGCCGGGAACCGGCGTACCCGAGGGGGCAACGGTTTCCATCGACATCATGGGGTTTATCACGGTTCGGGTTGGCTTTTCCCTTGAAGGACAGGGGCAGTACACACTCGTCAGTCAACTGGTCTCCGATTATTTCGGTACGGATCCCGAGATGGTCAGGGTGGTTTATCTGGATACGCAGTCGGCCCCGCCCTCCTTTGGTCCCGGGGGCAGTCGGCTCGGTGTGGCGATTACTGGAGCGGTTCTTGGAGCGTGTGACCGGATCCGGACGAAGGCATCTCAAGTGGTCGCGGGTTTGATGCAGACGGAGCCCGAGAACATCGTCCTCCGCGACGGCCAATTTGGAATCCCCGGTGTTCCGGAAGCTCAGATGAGTGTGGCGGAAGTCGCGGGGACTATGCTGGCCCGCAGCGATCTTTTGCCCCCGGACGTCGACCCCCGTCCTGAAGCGACACATGTTTGGACGGCTGCAGGGCGGACGCCGGCGGACGAGGAAGGGCGGGCAAAGAGCTATTTGACCGCTGCGCAGGCGGTCCATGTCGTTCAAGTTGAAATCGACCGAGAGACCGGTTTCGTTGAGATTCAACGCTATTGCCTGGCAGACGATTGCGGTACCCGCCTGAACCCTGCCACGGTCGAGGGACAGACCGACGGCAGCGTCGCGCAAGGAATCGGGGCGGCTCTTCTTGAGGAGTACTCGTTTGATAGCGACGGTCAGCCTCAGACGACCACCTTCATGGATTACTTGATGCCTACGGTGTATGAGGTGCCGACGGTCGAGAAAGTGGCCGTCGTGACCCCCTCTCCCTTTACGCCTTTAGGTGCGAAGGGCTGTGGCGAAGGGGCGATCCATACGACACCCGCGGCGGTGCTCTGCGCCATCAATGATGCTTTGGCTCCGCTGGGCCAGATGGCCCGGGAGGTCCCTGCGGCGCCGAAGAGGCTTTGGGACTTGATTCGCCTCGCAGAAGACACCTCTGCAGAAGGTTCTCGTACAGGGTGAGCGTCAAGGGACGCCGCGCCCGTCTACATCATTAATTTTCGACCACAATCGACACTGGAAGGAGACACCCTTGGCGAAAAGCAATCACTTCGTGGCGCTCTCAGAATGCCATTTTATGAATCCGCAGACCCTGGCTGAGATTAACTATTTTCCGAATGTACAGCGGTGGTGGGGCAGTGTAGACGGCGTGATGCGAGCGTGGGCCGGCCGAGACTTGACGAGTGAGGAGTCGGAATGGCCCGAGCCGGTCGCGGCGGAGTTGATCAAAGAGATGGATCGGGCTGAAGTTGATGTTTGCTTCTGCTTGCGTGAGGGAATGATGGATATCAGCGGCCAGCTGGTTTCTTTTTCGACCAACGGGTTCATGATGCAACAAATCGAGCCGTATCCGGAGCGGATGTATCTTGAGTGCATGGTGGGGCCGATCATTCGCCGTGGAGTAGAGCATGCGATCTGGGAACTTGAGTACCTGGTCAAAGAGGGCAACGCCAAGCTCTGCAAGGTTTATGCGCCGGAAGATCTAGGCGCTTTGGACGATAAGCGTCTCTGGCCATTCTATGAGAAAGCCTGCGAACTCGACATTGCGTTGACGGTTCACACGGGGATGTCCTACGTGGTGCCCCAGCCCAGTTCTCACACGCATCCCGATACCCTCGACAAGGTTCTTCTGGACTTCCCCGAGTTGAAGATCATCGCTTACCATATGGCCTGGCCGCATACTGAGGAACTGATCGGATTGGCGGGTAAGCATCAAAACCTCTTTCTGAGCATGTCGGGTGTGATCGGCTGGTATGAGCGGTCTCCTTATCGGGGCTATCACGCTCTGGGGACGGCCTTGCAGTGGGTAGATCCGAGTAATCTCGTCCTGGGCCTCGACCTGCCCTTTGACGACATGAAGAGAGTGATTGATTGGGTCCGGGACCTTGAAATGCCCGACGAACTGCAAGAGAAGTACGGCTACATGGAGATCACCGAAGACATCAAGGCGGCGCTTCTGGGGAAGAACTTGGCCCGCCTAGCCAAAATTGACGATACGAAGCGCGTCTGACGTGAGTACTGGCGCGTGCATCGTGGGGATCGGGGAGACGGAGTACTGCCGCAAGCCCGGATCCGGCTTGAGTCAGTTGGGCTTACAGTTGAAGGCTGCGCTCCACGCGATCGCTGACGCGGGTATTACGCCCGCCGAGGTAGACGGGATCATGCCGTTTCCCAATTTAGGTCGCGCAGAGGAGTTTGCGGCCAATCTCGGCTGCACAAATTTGAGGTTTGCCTCTACGATCCATATGGGCGGGGCCGCCCCAGCGGCCTCGCTCGGTGCGGCGGCCGCGGCCGTCGAAGCGGGATTGGCTCACTACGTACTGCTGCCCGCTGGTTGGAATGGGTACTCGGGATCCCGGGCTCGTCAGACAATCGCGGAGGACGTGTCTTCGATTCCGGGTGGAGCCATTGCCCGCGACTTCTATATGCCGCATGGATTTACAGCCCCGCCTCAATGGTATGCCGTGATGGCTCGAAGGCATATGCACGAATACGGAACCACGGCCGAGCAGCTTGGATCGATCGCTGTTGCGATGCGGACCCATGCCCAGCGTAATCCACGAGCCGTCATGCACGGCCGGCCGCTGACTCTCGAGGACTATTTGGCTTCGCCGATGCTGGCGGACCCCTATCGAGTCTTCGACTGTTGCCTCGAAACGGACGGTGCGGCGGCGGTCGTTGTGACCACGGCCGAGAGGGCACGAGATCTGAGGTGTGACCCGGTTCGAATCTTGGCGAGTGCGTGCGGCCAGCCTTATCCGGCTGATGAGATCACCAACCGGAAGGATATTTTTCAGACGGGTTTGACGATCGCTGCTCCCGAAGCGTTTGGCCGAGCCGGGGTTACCCCGGCAGATGTCGACTTTGCAATGATCTACGACTGCTTCACCTTTGAACTACTCCAACAGCTCGAAGAGGTTGGGTTCTGTCCGAGGGGGGAGGGGGGGGCCTTTGTCGAGGAGGGCCGAATCAATTTGGGCGGTTCTCTTCCGGTGAATACGCATGGGGGCCTTCTATCCGAAGCCCATGTTCTGGGAATGGGCCATATCGTCGAGGCCGTCAAGCAATTGCGGCGCGAATGTGGCGATCGTCAGGTGGTTGATTCCGAAGTCGGAGTCGTCACCGGGTGGGGCGACTTCGGAGATGGCAGCATCGCCATTTTGGCCCGCTGATCGATTTATGGTTTTGACGAGTTGGAGGAAATCTCCGTGAGCGCCTATATGAAGCCGCTACCCGAGTTGTCTGGTTTGCATGGTGAATTCTACGGATTCTGTCGAAGCGGAGAATTGCGTTTTCAAAAGTGCGACAGTTGTGAGAGCTGGAGGCACGTGCCTCGAGAGCTTTGTGCGGAGTGCGGGTCTTGGGATTGGTCCTGGCACGCTTCGAGCGGTCGTGGGAAGATTTTTTCCTGGACGGTGATTGATCGCGCCCTGCATCCGGATTTCGCAGATGATGTTCCTTACGCAGCGGTCATCGTGGAAATGGATGAAGGGGTTCGTCTGCTGTCCCAAGTTGTTGACATTGAGCCCGAGAGGCTAGAAATCGACTTGCCGGTCGAGGTAGTTTTTGATCCGGTGACGGACGAGGTGACGCTTCCTCGTTTTCGTCGTGCTCAGATTTGATTAGATGGTTCTTTAGGCCATCTTGTCTACCCGCTTTCGGATTCTATTAAGAAGGAGTTGGTGCTTTGAGCGCGAATGCATTACCCGCTGAAATCAAGTTCGAAAAGCAGGAACACGTCGCGGTCATTACGATTGATCGGCCGGAAGCGATGAATTCATTGACGGCGGAAATGCTGTTGGGGATCGAAGATGCGATGAAGGCCTTCGATGATGACCCCGAGCTCTGGGTCGCGGTCTTTACGGCGAGCGGAAACCAAGCCTTTTCGTCAGGTCTTGATCTCAAGGAAGCTGCTCCCATGTTGACGGGAGGAGATCAACTCGGTTTCGAGGACTGGACCAAACGTCAGTTCTCCGATGTGTACAAACCGATCATTTGTGCAGTGAATGGATTCTGTATTGCCGGTGGCATGGAAATGCTCTTGGGAACCGATCTGCGGATCGCAGCGGACCATGCCACTTTTGGTCTCGGGGAAGTGCGCTGGGGCCTAGTTCCCCTGGGTGGGACACATATCCGTTTGCCGCGACAGGTTCCCTGGGCGATTTCCATGCAGCTCCTGCTGACGGGAAAGAACATCGATGCGCAGAGGGCCTATGAAGTCGGTTTGGTCAATGAGGTGGTCCCGGCGGATCAACTGATGTCGACGGCCCTGGATTGGGCCAAGAGGCTGTGCCGAAACGGTCCGCTCGCCATGCAGACCGCCAAGGAGATCGCGGTTCGGAGTCTGGAACTCGAGAAGGGCTTCGTGCTCGAGAAGGCGCTGGGGCAAAAAGTTCTGAATTCAGAGGATGCGAAAGAAGGGCCGAAGGCCTTCGCGGAGAAACGGCCAGCGGCCTTCAAGGGGCGTTAGAGAAGGGTCGGCTCGGCGAATTCAGGGTTGGAGCATTCGGTCGGTGTTCTCTGAAGGGGTCGGGAACGCGATGATGGACTCCGCGCGATAGCACGCTTCAGCCGTATCACCGGGCTGTCCATAAATTTCCACTCTTTCGCTTGGGTCTAGGTCTGCCACGGTGATCGGTTGCGTGATTCCCTCAATCGGGTGAATTCGAATGATCCGAGCTTGCGTTTCAATTGTCATGCCTGTCCGGAAGCCATCAAAATCTAGGGCAAGCGGACATTCGTCGATTTGATCGCCGGCGTGGGGGAGGACAATTTTCCCTTCGAGGGGCTTTTGGTCGGGATGTTCGAAGTCGATGACCAACAGTGCGGCGGTCATGACCGCCATCTGGTCGGGTGAGGTGAAGACGACGCCGGTCACGGAGGCGCGAACCCCGGGCCGGATGGCCTCCGGAGAAACTGGCCATCCGCTCCTTTCGAAGAGTTGAGTGCTGGGAAAGAGTTGAATCACCAGGTCGTTACGTTCTGCGATCGGCTCCATGAGGAAGTCATCGCCCAGAGTGAGGTCGCTCACAACCCATCCCCTCCGCTGCGGAAAGGCGGTGAGCTGCCCCATCCCTATGAAGGTGCCGAACATCGTTAATGCGCCCCGTTTCGAGGGGCGAACTCGGCCGACGACCACGGCAGGAGATTCTTCTTCGATTTCTTCGAGGAGGATGGGGCTGCCGTCGGAATCGAAGACCGATGCGTGGGCGGAAAGAGAAACCTCGATGCAGCGTCGCCATGGGTGCTGCGGATCCACCTTTTGCTCGATCGCAAGTTCATCGAGAGAGTCCCTGGAGTGGACGGAGATCGATTCGATTCGATGATCTGCAGAGTTGGGGTGGGGTCCATGAGTTTTTTGATTTGAGAGCCAGGCGAGAGGACGGCGGAGGCGACAGAGCGAGAGGGTTTGACGCTCGATATCGATCTCTTCGACATGACCTTGAAGTCGGGTGAGCCTCCCATCGAGTAGCTCTTTGATTGGTTGAACTGCGATGATGGGCCGGAAGGCGGGCCTTCCTGAGTCACTCCACTGGATCGAACGGTCAAGGTCGAAATCGATTTGCAGCACGTGGGACTCTCCGCCGCGAATCAGAAGGGCGGGTTGTAGGCCAACGGTCAATGTGTTGTTTTGAGGTAGATCTGGATAGTGGAGAGCCTGGGGCTGGCTGTCGTCCGTATCAAAGAGTTCAATCCCTCGATCCGCAAGGGTCAGGCGTAGTTGTCGATAGCGACCGGACGGAACGGTTTCCGTCATGGAAAAAAGTTCCGACACATCCCGTAGGGCCAAGAGGTCAAAGGTTTCTCGCCCTGAGAAAACGACCACGGGATCTGGCCCTTCTCCGATCAGTGCGATCTCCGTGAGCGTGAAATGAACAGCCTGAAATTCTTCGCTCGGAGCGTCGGTGATGAGAATGTTCAGGCTCCCTGCTTTCGCGTCGTCCTGAGCCCCGGCGTCGCACCCCCCGCTAACGAGAAACCAGAGCAGTAGGCAGGCCACTGCTGTTGGTCGAAAAGGGCTGCTTGAGACGCCGGGTTCGCTCATGCCTGGGTCCTTATGGTCCGCCTGCGGGACCCGTCAAATGCGTCTGTTGCAACACCTCTCCCTGACTTAATTGAGAACCATCCGGGTGGCTCAAAGTTCCAACATCGCACCCCGGGCGGGAGAAGTGGCCCTCAGGTCGCCGAGGATTCCCCTGGGGAGTTGAGCCGTTGGATAAAGGCGTCTCCCCTGGCTCGTTATTTCTAGCCGGGGTCCGTTCGGACGCCCTCGTTCACCGGGGGCAGGTCAAAGACCGCGGCTTGATTGATGGGTGAGTCCACATCGGGCTGGGTTTGCACTGCATACAGGCCGATCGGCGGGCCGCCAAGCTTCGGGGTCGTAGCGCGCAACGGGTCAGCGACCAACACACGGCGTCCACCCCGACATTGTCCTTGGAGCCAGCTGAGAACTGGCTGTTCGTAGAGCACATCCGCCGCAAGCAACACATCAAATTCCTCGGGAAGTCGAGAAGCGGTAACGAGTTCGACCCGGTTGAGGTGAGCGTTTCTTTGCGCCGCCAGAAGGGCTGCCGGATCGTGGTCTACGGCGGTGACAGCGGAAGCGCCGGATCGGGCCGCCGCGATTGCCGCGATGCCGGAGCCTGTTCCCCAATCGACGACCCGTTGTCCGGCGACGGTCTCTGGATGGTCGATGAGGAAGCGGGCGAGTGCTTGGCCGGCGCCCCAGCAGAAGGCCCAGTAAGGCGGAGGGTGACAGTCTCCGATTTCCCGACATGCGGCTTCAAGGTCAATCTGGGCGTCCAGCAACCAAAGCTGAAACTCGGGGCAGAGGGCGGGTCTTTGGAGTGTCAACGGGCGACCAAAAGCTTTGACGTTGGGTGCAATCAATCCAGGTCTCCACAGAATCGCGAGCCGAAACTATGTTCGTTCAGAATTTCACCAATGAGGGATCGCTCATGTCGATCAGACGATCGAGGTTGTGACCCTGACCAATCCTCGACCAGGGCGGCGGCGGTTGAAGGTATTGACCGTCGGTGCCCAGCATATGACGTCGGTCGGAGCACAGGGTTTTTAGGTACACAGGAGCCTCGATACATCGAAACAGAGGGCGGTGCGCGAGTGATGAGTTCTCTAAGGCTGGAAAGCTCCCCTTGCAGTAGGCGTCAACCGAGCTGGGTCGGGGAAGGACTGTATCCGGGTCGAAGGTTTGCCAACCCTGGCCGGGTTCTCGGAAGAGAAGAAAGACGTGGTAATCCCACATCAGCAGGTTTTCTTGAGAAGGGGCGACACGTTGCCCGAGGAAGGCAACGGGACCGTCGCGGCCCGTTACGACAATGGCCCTCGCTTCAACCTGTTGTCCTTTTAACGTCCGACAGAGTGCCCATATGTTTTCCTCGCAGTAGTAGGGCCAGTACGGACTGTTCTCAAGAAGAGTCGAGTTCATTGCGGTCAGGCTCCGGTGGAATCGATCTGGGCGAGTACCACCGCGGCTCGAAGTTTTTCCGGCCCCGTCTTTTCTGTCCAGGCGCGGCAGACCGCATTCAGAATGACGCGATGGCTCGGGGCGGGCTGGCCATGACGCGCAGCCAGGGCAATGATGCGTTTATGGTAGAGATCGGCCTCGAGCGTTCGGCTGGGTTCCTTGAGGGCGGTCCAACACGCGTTGTAAAGCGGAAGGTCGCGCCTGCTTGTCCCCTCGAGAAGGGTGCGGCGAAGATGCTCAATCTCTGCTTCGATGGGTCGATCTCGGCCATCGCAAGAAAGGCAGGGAATTCGCGCGGCAGTGAGAGCGGCCCGGGCTTCTTCAAGCAAACGAACTTTGATTTCTACGAACGAGGGGGTCACATGGTCTTCTCTGTCGATTAACGCGTTGACGGCGCTGAGGCAGTTGTAGACCAGCTTCAGCCATTTGTCGGAGGCAATGTCTGAAGATCGCCCGACGTCGAATCCCGCTTCTTCAAAGTCACGCGCCCACCGTTCGGAGAGGGGGCCCCATCCGGAGGGGTAATCTCCGACGATGATTCGACCACTTCCCGTGGCGAGAACGGTATTCGTTTGTCGGAGCGTACAGGTCTGTCGTAGCACGACGCCGGTTACCTGGGGAAAGTAACGGCGAAGGATCGACTCATTGACGACGTCGTTTTGAACCGAAGCGATCCGGGCATCCGGCGCATGTGCATGAAGTTTCCGAGCAATGGATTCAGTCTCACCGGTTCGATGACAAATCAGCCAGCGATCGGTCCCGCTCCCAATGGCGTCTTCGAGATTGCAGGTGACGGAAATGCGCGCCACAACTTCGTGATTGCCAGCCGGATCAACTAATCGGATCCCCTCGGACTCCAGCTGGGACGCTGCGTCTGGACGCCGAGTCAAGACGCCCACCTGGGTGCCACTCGATGTCAGGCGTGCGGCCAGGTTGAGCCCAACAGCACCGGCACCAACAATGGTGATTCGGCTTGAGGTCGGCTGTTTCTCTTCGGAGAGGCTTTTCATGACAAACGGTCGGAGGGTTGTGAGGCGTGCAACGTTGGGTTGGGGTTCAGGTCTCAAGCAGCATAGCGTGGGGCCTTTGGAGAAAGTGGGGAGGGGCCTAACACCCAGGAGTGCGCGACACTGCTAGGGATGGAGATTTTGACACGTCTAGAGCTTGAGCGATTTTCGACCGATTGGGATCGGCGCGCAGCCACGGATCCCGACGCTGACCCTTTCTGCACTCGCTCGGCCTGGTCGTTAGCCTTCCACGATGCCTTTGAGCCGGAGCGCCCTCTCTATCGGCTGCAGTCCGGCTCCGCCTGTGTTGTTCTGGCTGAATCGAAGCGATCAAACTCGGCCGGCCTTTTAGAGCCGCTGGAGAATATGTGGGGATTTGGCTCTCCATTGATTGGGCCAGGGGCCGGCCCGTTGCTCGCCGAAGCGATGGTCAGGCAACCCCGTCCTCTGCTCTTGTTGGGGGGGCCGTCCCGTGGTGGGGCACTCGACCAATTTGTCGACCTCTTCGAGGGAGCCTTTGCTTTCAATCGTCTAGAACCCACTACACGTTTCGTGGCCTCCTTGGAGGGGGGGATCGATGGCTGGCTCTCGCGGCGAAGCGCCTCCTTTCGGCGGAATCTCCGAAGCGCGGAACGGCGTTGGAAACGGGCGGGGCTGACTCTTCGTCGGCTAGCGCCCACATCGTCTACCGATTTATCGTCTCTCTACCTTCGCCTGTTGGACGTAGAGTCTCGAAGTTGGAAGGGCCAAGCGGGGGAAGGCGCTGACCAAGACCCGATGCGCAGTTTTTACGCCGGGCTTCTTCCCCGGCTGCAGGCATCCGGAGCGCTTCGGGTGATCTTGGTGGAACAGGAAGGCCGGCTGATGGGGTACCTGCATGGGGGGGTCGTCGATTCTCATTTTCGTGGTCTGCAGTTCAGCTTTGACGAAAAACATCGCTCGATCAGTCTTGGCCACCTCATGCAACTCGAAATGCTGTCTTGGCTTTCCGAGGATGGCGTTCAAACCTACGACTTGGGCGGCCAGTCGGCTTACAAGGCTCGCTGGGCCGAAGACACTCGCATTTCTGAGAACTTCCTGATGCTCCCCCGAAGACTTCCCGACTCGCGAAATTGAGTGGTGTCGATGTCTTATCTGACCCAGCGAGTGGATCCGAAATGGGGTTCAACGATTCGACGATTCAGTCGGTAATCCCAGGCGGTTCGCGATGTTGTTCTTCTGCATGTTTGATGACCCCCCGACGATTGGCATACCGATGAGGTCGCGAACATGGCGTTCCATAGCATGATCTTCGGCAAGTCCGTACGCCCCGAGGACACGTTGACAGACCAAGCCGATTTCGACGGCGGTATCCGCGACAAAGAGCTTGGCCATGGATGTCTCGACGGAGCAGGGCTGCTCTTTTTGAGCCAACCATGCTGCTCGATAAAGCATCAGTCGGCAGGCTTCGAGTCGGGTGCGAGCCTCGGCCAGGTCGTGACGGACGGCCTGATGAGACCCGATTGCTTTTCCGAATTGGCGCCGCTCGCTCGCGTAGCGCCACGCCTCCTCTACCGCCGCCTGGGCGATGCCAAAGGTCACAGCAGTGATTTCGATTTTTTCGACATCCAATGCGCGGCCGGCGAGCATGGACCAACCTTGATTCCAGCCCGATTCACCGCCAACGATTTGGCTAATCGGGACTTCAACATCTTCAAAAATCACGTCGCATGAAAGGGTGTAACGAAGATTGGAGTGTTCGATCGGGTGAATCCGAACGCCGGGTGATTTGGGATCGATCAGGACGAAGGATAGGTTTCGGTAGCGCGCATCCTCTGGGCCGCTGCGCACGAGACAATAAATAAAATCCGCCCAATCGGCGCCGGTGCACCAGCGCTTGAAACCGTTGATTCGAAGGCTTTGGCCATCGGGAGAGCGCTCGGCTCGTGTGGTCACGCTGGCTAAATCACCACCCACTTCGGGTTCCGAAAGTCCATAGGCGAAGAGCATTTCGCCGCGGGCCAAAGCCGGTAAAAGCTCGGCCTTCTGATTGTCGCTGCCATTTTCTGAAATATTAATTCCGCCGTAGAAGGCCGCATGAATGAAGGGGCCGGCTAAAGCGGCGCCGCTTCGACACAATTCTTCGATGACAGCGACCGCAGCCACGAGGTCGCGCCCTTGCCCCCCGAATTTCTGATCAATGGTCAGCCCGCAAACTCCGAGACCGGCGAGTTCCGAAAAAACGTTACGGGGGAAAGTGTGCTCTCTATCCCATTTTCTGACCTGCTCCGGAGGCATTCTTTCAGAGACGAACCTCTTTAGCATGTCTCGAAGCAGTCGGATGTGTTCGGGTTCTTCAGCAAAGTACACGGTCAGCCTCGTTGAACAGTTCGAAATTGGGTAGCTGGTCTGCGGCTATTCTGTTTGAAACGTAATGGGTTGACCCCAGCTGTCTTGGAAGCTCAGCTTCTCGACTGATCGCCTTGAGATCGGGCCGTGGCCTCGCAACAGGGGGTAGCCGATGGGAACGGCTGCAGCCGTTCCC
>JAQWNI010000010.1 GCA_029268645.1 Myxococcota bacterium | reverse complement strand
ATGTTCTGTGGCGGACAAGGAATTTACGCCGCGTATCTCGCCCGAGAATTCAAGAAGGCCGGACACGATGTTCATGTCTTTGCCGGGCCTCCGCTTCCGGAAGTCGGCGACGACGTTCCGGTACACGAGATTCCCAACGACAATGTTTTTGGCCGAGACCTGGCCGAATCCATTCAGCCCCAGCGCCCGTTTTCACTCTTAAAACCAATGAGCCTCTGGGAACTGGGTGTTTCTCGGTTTGGTGTCTTCCCCGAAATGCAGACCTTTGGCCTGCGGCTGATGCGCCGCTGGCCTGAAATCCAAAAGCGGTACAAATTCGACGTCGTCTTCGATAATCAATGTCTCTCCTGGGGGCTACTGGGCATACAGGCCATGGGAACCCCCGTGGTTTCAGTCATTCATCACCCGTTGCACATCGACCGGGAAGCGGACTTCTCAATCGATCCGCGGTTGATCAAGAAGATTAAACGCACGCTCTACTTTCCTCTGTTCATGCAACAGCAAGTCGCCCCTCGTCTCGATCGTATCGTGACGGTCAGCCAAGCCTCGGCCCACGAAATCGAGCGCTACTTCAAAATCCCCAGCAAGGAAGTCCCCGTCATCTACAACGGTACGGATACAGATCTCTTCCGCCCCATCGATCACGTCGAAAAAGAGACCGATCTCCTCTTTGTGGGCCGCACCGAGGATCGGAAAAAAGGGATCGGCACCATGTTGGAAGCTCTTTCCCTTTTGCCCGAAAATGTCACATTGAAGATCGTCGACGGCCGCATTCCCCCGGAAGGGCTGGTGCCGAGACTGATCCAAAAGTTTGGGCTGCAAGACCGCGTCCGCATCGTCGACCGCATGCTTGAGGTCGACGAACTGGTCGAGCAGTACTCCACAGCGAAGGTCGCCATTGTGCCCTCTTTTTTTGAGGGTTTCGGTTTCCCGGCCAGTGAGGCGATGGCCTGTGGGCTCGCCGTCATCGCCAATGCGGCCGGCGCGCTCCCGGAAGTCGTCGGAACCGACGGTCATGCCGGACGCTTGGTTCCCCAACGCGATGCGCGCGCCATGGCGGAAGCCATGGCGGACGTCCTCTCCCACCCGGAGAAGACCGACGCAATGGGGCGGGCTGCCCGAGCACGGGTCGAACGTATATTTCAGTGGAAGGACGCGGCCGCAGGCTTAGTTGACGTCTTTGAGGACACGATCCGTGCTGCTCACAGTCGATCTCGAGCGGCTTAACGTTCGGCCCGGGGACGCCGTCCTCGATGCGGGCTGCGGCGAGGGCCGGCACTGTTTCGGCTGCCTCGAACGGGGTGCCCAAGTCGTCGGCCTCGACCTCGACTTCGAGTCCCTTCGCTTGCCGTCTCGCCGCCTTCGCTCCCGTGCCGGGGAAATCGGCACGCTCGGCGGGATGGTTCAGGGGAATACCTTCCACCTTCCCTATCGAGACAACAGCTTCGACCGCGTCATTTGTTCCGAGGTGATGGAACACGTTCACGACTATGTCGGCGCAGCCCGGGAATTGGCCCGGGTAACCAAACCGGGCGGTAAACTGGCGATTACCATTCCAACCGCCACCAGCGAGCACCTGTACCTCCGACTGGGAGACGAGTACTTCGAGAGCCCAGGCGGACACATCCGCATCTTCCGACCTCAGCAGCTTGCACAGGGCCTTGCCCAGGCGGGACTCGCCACCGTTGGCGTTGGCTTTGCCCACGGCTTTCACACCCCTTACTGGGTGCTTCGATCCGTGATGCACCTCCCCGATGCCGACCAGAGCCGCCTCGTTCGCCTCTACCGAAAGTTCTTGATCCACATCACAGGCTCCCCCCTGATGGACGCCGTTGAGAAAAACCTCCTGAACTTTCTCTGCCCCAAGAGCCTCATCCTCTACGCCGAAAAGCCCGAGGCCCCGGCGCTCGCCGTCGCGTGAGTCCGTCCGATCGACCGCTGCGAATTTGTTTTATCGCTTACCGGGGAAACATGGCCTGTGGGGGGCAAGGAATTTACCTCTGGTTCCTGGCGCGAGAACTGACCCGCCTAGGCCATTCCGTTGACGTGCTCGTGGGCCCCCCCTACCCCGACCCCATGCCCTTTGCCCAGAGCGTACAGAGCCTCCCTAACTTGGAACTCTGGGGCCGCTGGTTTACGCGCGATTGGCGCGGGGTGCTCGCCGAACACTCTCCGACCACCCTTCTCCAACCGCTGAATTTCTACGAGTTAATCTCGAGTCGACTCGGCTTTCTTCCCGAGCCCTTTGCATTCAGCGTACGCGCCTTCCGCGAGCTGTCCCGCCGACTCCGCGAGGGCCAAACCTACGATTTAGTCCACGACGTCCAATGCCTCGGCTGGGGAACGTGGGGGCTCCATCGATTGGGACTACCAGTCGTGTCGACCATTCACCACCCCCTGACCGTCGATCGCCGCGCATCCTTCGTCAGGGACGAGAACCTGCGAGAGGCGATCGGGACGATGCAGTTCTACCCGATCGGCATGCAGTCCCGAGTCGCCCGCCAAATCGATCGCATCTTCACTTCTTCCGAGGAAAGCGCGCGCACAATCGTTCGCGATTTCGGGGTGCGTCCAGACCGAATCCGTAACGTCCTAAATGGTTTGGACACGGAACTATTCAGCCCGGCTCCCCACACAAAGAAGTCAACGAGCGAGATTCTCTGTGTTGGGCGCGCATCCGACCCGAATAAGGGAATCCGAACGCTGATCGAGGCCTTTGCCCGGCTCCCCAAGACCACCTCGCTCACCCTAGTGGATAATGACCACCCCGGGAACGAAGTCTTCAAGTGGGCCCAGACAGCTGGGGTGGCGTCTCGACTTCGGGTGACCGGACGCGTCGAAACCACTGAACTTGTGAACCTCTATCGACGAGCGACCGCTGTTGTGGTGCCGTCCCGATACGAAGGCTTCGGCCTACCCGCGGTGGAGGCCATGGCGTGCGGAACCCCCGTCGTCGCATGTCGCGCCGGAGCCCTCCCGGAGGTCATCGCCCTTTCAGAGGGCGGACTCTTGGCCGAGCGAGACGACCCGGCCTCATTGGCTCATACATTGCTGACGCTTCTTGACCAGCCGGCGTTGCGAGACCGTCTCGCAAAAACAGGACGCCAGCGTGTCGAAGAACACTTCGCTTGGCCGCGGGTCGCCGCCGCAACGGCGGCCGGCTATGCCGAGGTACTCTCAGAGCGTCGAGGCGTACCGGAGAGAACGATGACGTCGGACAAACCCGGCCACTGACGACCCACTCGATCCAGCCCGACCACCGCCTGTCGCGCGATCCTAACCGGCAAACGCGCGGTCCACTTTGACCAACCGGGCATTCCCCAACCAAGGGATACCCCTTCGAAGTGCTCGACCTGCAGGCTCTTCTCCGCTTGCTCTCTAATCAGATCCGGCTCGTAGCGAGTAAAGTGATCGCTCGGTGCATCGTACCCTCGTCGGCTTCGAAGCGGGGCCCGACGAAGCCAGTCCTGACGAAAATCATCCAGCGCTCGACCCACCCGACAGGCCAGAGACTCAAAGTTTGCAATGGCCAAAACGACCCGCCCACCCGAGCGAGTTACTCGAGCCATTTCTTCGATCGCCCGCTCGGGGGTATCGAAATGGTCCATCGCCCCCTTACAAAACGCTGCATCAAAACTTCCATCGGGAAAGGGGAGTCGATCCGACCAGCCCCGAACGAAGTGAGGCATTGGGCCAGGCTTGTCCGCGGCAAAGAGCGTCGCCATGCCGGTCATCCTCGATGACGGCTCGACACCGATCACATCAGCCCCACGTTCGGCGAGAGCGATCGAATCCTGCCCCACCCCGCTAGCCACATCAAGCACACGGGGCCGAACGCCACCCCGCGACGCCCCAAACGTGCGATCCAGGGTCAACTGGGTCATTCGGTCAAAAAGAAATTCACTGTCCGGCGTCAGCCCAGTAGGGATGACGTCACTCATGTCCCGATCGAGGTCCACGACTCGCATGACCCGGTAGCCTAGCCGCTCCGAGAACGTTTGCCCCAAGGTCTCACACAACGGCCCTTCCCCGCTCTTGGACCTTCCAGCGGGCGCGGTATGCTTGTCCTTCGAATGGCCGAGACACAGCAATCGGACAGCGAAGCCGAAAACGTCGGCCAGTCGATCTGGACGGCCGGCCGCTCGGCCGGCGGACGCATTCTCTCGTTTTCGCTCGTCTACGTCGCGATTTTCGTCTTCATCGTCATGTATATCATCACGGTCAGGGCCGTCGAATATGCACTCGACACCCGCCTCCAGGAGGCGGCCAACCAAGCGGTGATTATCGCTCAGCTCGATGCGCCGGTAGCCACTCAAATTCGCGACCGCATGAACGAAGCCGTCGAAGCCTCCCCTTGGATCACCTGGGGCGGCGCACAAACCACCTCTTTGGTCCTCGGGAACGACGGCCTGACGTGGCTCTACGTCCAAGGACAAGTACCTCCCCAACCGGAGGGCCTTGACCCCACGGATGTGCTCCGGCAAGCCGTCGACCTTCTCCCCGCAACAGCTGTCGTCACTGCAACGGTTCCCCATAATTCCCTAATCGCCAATGGCATCCTGATCAGCTACGCCGCCATCCTGCTTTGGGGCTTGTACGCCTACAATCGGACCAACAACCGGCGTCATCAACGGGCCATGGAAGATGCCCTGAGACAGCGAGAGGACGCAGCGTCCCGCGCCGAGAGCATTCAGTCCGAGTTGGCCTCTACGCGACAGCGACTCGCCTCGATCGAACCTGCCGACCAAGCGTCCTCGGTCGAGATCCGCGACCTACAGACGGAGAGGCGTACACTCCAAAAAAAGCTCGCTTGGCTCACGACTCGGGAAGAGGAGTTGAGAGGCCATGCCGATCAGGCACTCGAACTCTCTCAAGAGGTCCGCGCGCTGGAGGACCTCCTCGAGGAAGCGGCCGGGGATTTGAGCTCCAAAGATGACGAAATTCGCAGCCTCGAGCAGAACCTACGGAAAGCCACCAAAGCGGCGGGCCCGAAAGGTCGAAACCGAGGCAGCGAGGCCCTCGCGCGCCGCCTCAAGACCCTGTACCCCACCCTCGAAATCGATCCCCATGCCACCGATAACATGGTGGCGCTTCGCGACGAAACGAGACAACTCAAAGCCGAGGAACAACTCAAACGGCTGTGCGAGGAAGCGGACAATGTCTCTGTCCGACGAAAAGTGGGCGGGCTTCCGGAACATCTTACGATCTTCGAACTCGGATTCGCCGGCAAAGGCCGAATTTACTATTCGCGGGGAAAACAGGCGCGCTTCAGAATTCTCGCCATCGGCGCAAAAAACACGCAGGACAGCGACATGGAATACCTGCGTCGACTCTCCCGAGAAGACATGGCGTAGGCTTGAGCCGACCCCACTAAGAGCTCAATAAAGTCCGCAAGGTCGCTTTGAGTTCCCCGTCGTCCCAGGGTTTGGAGATCATCGTCCGGACCCCTGCTTCGCGAAGCTTCTGCTCGCTCATCGAATCGGCCCAGCCACTAATGAGCACGCACACCGTCTCCGGCCAGCGCTCTGTGACCTGCGAAAGAAGCTCAAGACCCGTCATTCCGGGCATTTGGTAGTCCGAAATGACCATGTCAACGGCCCCCCCCTGCAAAATCTGCAATGCATCCCGGGGACCGACGGCGGTCAGGATTTCCCAACCCTCTTTGCGAAGGGTTCGCCGAAGCGAGGCGACAATTCCCGGCTCGTCGTCCACGATCAAGACGCGAGTCACGGCGCCTCAGAACTTGCAGCGACAGGATCCAATGGCAGCCAGACCTCAAAGGTAGCCCCTTGCTGAGGCTCGCTGTCCACGGTCATGTGCCCCCCATGGCGTTCGATGATCGCGTAAGAGGTCGACAGCCCGAGGCCGGTTCCCGCCCCCACTTCCTTTGTCGTAAAGAATGGATCGAATATCCGCTGCCGGTCCGATTCTGAAATCCCAACCCCCGTATCGGTCACGCGGACCACGATCCCGGCATTTTTTTCCGCCGTCACGATTCGAATCGCCGCCTCGCGACTCCCGGAGGCCAGAGCCTCTTCGATCGACTGATAGGCGTTGACAAGCAAATTCATAAAAACCTGCTTGAGCTCCATCGGGTAACAACTCAGCTCGGGCAGTTCGCCGTACTCCTTCTCAAGGACGACGCTGTGCTTCATCATTGTAAATACAATATTGGCCGTAGTGTCGACGCATTGATTCACGTCAGCCAGGGATCTTTCGGCATTTCCCTTATGAGAAAAGTCTCGAAGGTCGCGGACAATGTGACGAATCCGCTCTGAACCTTCCTGAGACTCCAGAACCGCCTTCCGAAAATCCTCGCGGAGAAAATTAAAGTCAACCCGCTTTCGGGTTTCAGCCAGCCGGCCCAAAACTGACCCGAGAGCCGGATTCGCAACCTCGTTAGCGGTTTCGACTAACGAATCCACCACCTCCAGGTAAGCGTCGAGATCGTCGAGATACTCCGCCATCTGATAAAGATTCGCGTGAATGAAGCCCATCGGATTATTGATCTCGTGGGCGACCCCGGCAGCCAACTGGCCGATGGAAGCCATTTTCTCCTGCTGGAGAATCTGCTGCTGAAGTTGCTTGATCTCACTCAGATCCTGAAAAATAGCGACCGCACCATGAGTGCCTCCATCCGAGTCGAGAAGAGGCGTACAGGAAATGCCGATCGGGACAGCATCACGACCCGGAAGGGCAATCATGGTTTCGGCTCCGCGAAAGCGGACCCCCTTTTCGAGCGTTTGACGAACCAATGAGGGTTCGAGTGCACTCGAGGGAAACCACTCATCGATGGAGCGTGCCGTCATCTCTAGGGGGTCCGCATCGAGAGTTGCCCCCGCGGTCGAGTTTGCCAGCGTGATCTGACCGTCGACGTCCACGACCAGCAAAGCGCTGTTGATACTCTGAACAATGTTCTCGCTATAGCGCTCAAGCCAGGCAATCTTTCGGTCCGCCACCGCCCGCTTGCGCTGCTGCCGCCAGCGGCGAATCTGCTCCAAGGCGACCACCGGAAGAACCTCAGCATAGTCACCGGCCTCTCGCACACAATCCGACACCCCAGCCCGAAAAGCTTCCAGGGCATCGGACTCGGGGCTGCCCTTGTCCAAGATCGCCACGGAAGGCGGGGCCGAAGCGCCCAGCGCCGCCAGCACCGCCGAGATTTCCGTTGTGGCGCGCCGGTCGAAGACCACCAAATCAACTTCGTCATCCGCAGCGGCCTGTGCGCAGGTTTCGAGATCGGTGCAGCGCGAAAACTCCACTTCTGCACCGATTCGATCCAGTGCAGCGAGCGTTTCGTTGGGTGGCCCGGGCGGCTCAAAGACCACAATACGTATCAGCGCCGGAGATTCTTCAGAAGTGTCGTTGCTACGCACTGGTCCACCCAGAGTCGGTGGGGGGACCCCCAATCTACAGGATCCCAGAGAGCAGACCAAACAGTGGGTTGATACGGACGCACCACCGGCCTATGCTGGTTCAGCCCTCCCGCAGTGTGGAGTACACCCTGCGATCAACACACGTACTCGTCGTTGACGACGAAGAGCTCTACCGACGAGCGCTCGAGCGGATTCTCCGCCGTGTGGGCCATGAGGTCACCATGGCACGGGACGCCAGCGAGGCGCTGGCTGCGGTCGTGGATGCTGCGTCCAGCGCACCTTTCGATCTGGTGCTCTGCGATGTCAAAATGCCCGGCATCAACGGTCTCGAATTGGTCCGTCAGATCCACGAATTCCAGCCGGACCTCCCCTGCATCGTCATCACCGGCTATGGAAGCGCTGAGGCGTCCATCGAAGCTTTGAGAGCGGGCGCCTACTGGTATTTAGAAAAGCCCTTCGAACAGGAGAGGCTCGACGTGGTTCGCCGACTCGTCGAACAAGCCATCGAGCACGGGCAGCTCAAAATCGAAAATCGCCGGCTGCAGAGTGCCCTCCAGTCGAAATACAAATTCGACAACATCGTGGGGCAAAGCGGGCCACTCATGCATGTGCTGTCTCTCGTCGAGAAGGTGGCGAATACGGACAGCACGGTTCTCATTTGCGGCGAGAGCGGAACCGGCAAAGAACTGATCGCTCGAGCCTTGCACTACAACAGTCACCGAGCCGATCAGCCCCTAGTGACGGTCAATTGCGGGGCCATCCCCGAGGAGTTGCTTGAGTCCGAACTCTTTGGACACGTCAAGGGTGCCTTTACCAGCGCGACACATGACCGCCCCGGCCGTTTTGCCCTGGCGGACGGCGGTACGATCTTCCTGGACGAAATTGGCGACATGAGCCCGAATCTCCAGGTCAAGCTCCTCCGCGTCCTCCAAGAGCGCACCTTCGAGCCTGTCGGCGCATCCAAAACGACTCAAGTCGACGTTCGGGTGGTCGCCGCCACCCACCGGGACCTTCCTCAGTTAATTGAGGAAGGCGGATTCCGTGAGGATCTCTACTACCGACTGAACGTCTTTCCTTTGACGGTCCCCCCTCTCCGGGACCGGCGCGAGGACATTCCCCTTTTGGTCCCGCATTTCCTCGAAGTCGCGGCTCAGGATCGTGGACTGTCCGTCGAATCCATATCGGACGAGGCCCTCACATCACTGGCCGCCCACGCGTGGCCTGGCAACATCCGAGAGCTTCAGAATACGGTCGAGCGGCTGGCCATCCTGGCGTCCGGAGGAGAAATCACGGCCGATCACCTTCCGGAGGAACTTCGAGGCTCCCCGGCGGCTCAAGAACCTCAATCGACGACACTCCCGGAGGAGGGTCTCTCTCTGACAGCCGCCGTCGACGATCTCGAAAGGGATCTCATCCAGCAAGCGCTCGAGCGGACCGCCTGGAACAAAAACCGGGCCGCCCAGCTTCTCGGGATGAACCGCACCACGCTGCTCGAGAAGATCAAAAAAAGGGGCTTGGTCCCGCCCGATCCTGCCTGATTGACGGTTTTTCGCTTCACTCAAGGCGTCAAAGCACCGATCAGACCTGCGGCTCACGGGATCAAAGCACTCAGCGAACCGCGCGTTGGCCGAGGGCGTCGAGGCTTCGACGTTTTCGGAACAGGGCCCGGACGTTTTTCGTCGGTCGACTGACACTCTACGATCCGCTTGAAACCAGACGCCGCCTGAAGTGGCACCCCATCCCGAAAAAAAATGCGGATGAAGCCGAAAAGCCTAACGGCCACTTCCCTATTATTTCCAGTGACCTGCAACCTTCTCTGCGTCTAAAACACCGTTGGCCGCCCCCTTTTGAGGGGGTTCGGTACGTGAAGACCATAGTTTGGCACGAAGTCTGCTTTACCACCCTGCGTACGACAAAAACATCGCAACAACCTCTTCCCGTCGGGGGGACAGGGAGAGGCGACTCAAGGCCCAAGCGGCCATCCGAGCAGGGGAGCAGCGAGATGGAAACGGCACTTCGTGAAGCGAAAGAGAAGTTCAACGAAATTCCCAATGACCTGAAGGAAGAGATTGTTCTAGAGCACACCTCTTTGATCAAATACATCGTCAACCGGATCGCGGTGCGCCTGCCCTCCCATATCGACCTCGACGACCTCTACAGCACCGGCGTGATTGGATTGATCGACGCGATCGACAAGTACGACCCCGAGAAGAACTGCAAGTTCAAGACGTACGCTGAATTCCGGATCAAGGGCGCCATCCTCGATCAACTGCGCTCTCTGGATTGGGTGCCGAGAAGCGTTCGCCAGAAGAGCCGCAAACTCGAGCACGCGTATGGTGAGATCGAACAACGACTGGGACGAGCCGCCACCGACGACGAAGTCGCCGACTCACTCGGGCTCGAAATCGACAAATTCCACACGATGCTCAATCAAGTTCGTGGCATTTCCATGGTGAACTTGGAGGAGGTACGCGGCACGAATAGCGATGGAGATCGCACGGGCACCTTCGCCGATATCATTGAAGACGTGCACAGCGAAAATCCCTTTGCATCGCTGAAGCTTCTGGAAACCAAAAACGTCATTTCAGACACGATCGGCGTTCTGCCTGAGAAGGAGCGACTCGTCGTGTCCCTCTATTACTACGAAGATCTGAACATGAAGGAAATCGGTGGGATTCTCGGCATCACGGAGTCTCGCGTCTGCCAAATTCACACCAAGGCTGTCATGCGCCTGCGCTCCAAGCTCAAGGGGATTTCCGATCGATAGGAGCTCCGAAGAAACGTCAGCCGTAGAGAAGCAGGGCCGTGATGTTATCATCACCCCCCTTCTCCATGGCCGATCGCACAAGCTGATCGCAGGCCGTCTCGGGACGGGGAGATCCCAAAATCGGAACTAGAATCTCCTCATCCGAGAGAGCGCCCGTCAGACCATCCGAACACAGAAGAATCCGGTCACTCGGCTGCAGAGTCAGTTCCATCAGGTCGGGCAAAACAGTCCCCGGCATCCCTAGAGCTTTTGTCAGTACATGCCGTTGCGGATGTCGCACTGCATCCGCCTCGGTAATCTGGCGACGTTTAAGCAATTCGCCCACCCACGAGTGGTCTTCAGTCAGGCGGCGGATCCCGCCTCTCCGAACCAAGTAAGCTCGGCTATCGCCGACATGGGCCAGGGCGAGCCGTCTCCCGGGCGTGACGAGAACCATGACCAGTGTCGTCCCCATCCCGCACAGATCGGCCTTATCCTGGGCGGCTTGGCCAATCCGACTATGGGCCAAGGCGACCGCCTGACGAAGGGTTTCAGCCGGCTCGGTGGCGGTCGCTTGAGCAGACGTCACGGCCTCAATGGCCGAAACCGCCGCCAAGCGGCTCGCCGTTTGGCCGGAGCAATGACCGCCCACGCCATCGGCGATCAGAAACAGGCCAAGATCAGGAGCCATCGCATAGCGATCCTCGTTGAGGACTCGGTGGCAACCGATGTCTGAATAGGCGGCTGCGCGAAGCGTCACGAAGAAAGAGACTCCTCTGAATTCTGTTCCAAAACAGTCGCCTCTGACCCGGGGCCCAGGCCGATTCGGCAAGATTGCCGGGATCTACTTCCATTCGGCTCCCCGGCTCCCCGGCTTGAAGCCCCGCCGTTTCCTGTTTTCCCGCCGGGGTATCTCAGCTCCTCCGCGGGCCGACTCCTGTGCCTCGTAAGAAATGGAGGGGTGAAGGGAGGAAATCCCATCAATGACCGGTGAGCGGGGGACGATGAACTCTGCAGACGGTAGGCTGCAGGGGCCAATGCGGGCCCCGACCCGCCCCTCGAGGAGGCACCATGCCCAAAACGCTGCTTCTTGCCGACGACAGTGTTGTCATCCAGAAATTGGTCGGTCTGAGTTTTGCCAACGAGGATTTCGACTTGGTCCTGACCGACAACGGCGATGATGCGATCGCGCGAGCCCGGGCCACGCAGCCGGACATTGTTCTGGCGGACGTCGTCATGCCTGGCCAGAGCGGGTACGCGGTTTGCGCGGCTCTTAAAGCAGACCCGCTGCTCGCGGAGATCCCTGTGCTTCTTCTCACCGGAACGTTCGAGGCATTCGACGAATCGCGAGCCCGGCAAAGCGGAGCGGCCGGACACATCACAAAACCCTTTGAAGCACAGAGTTTGGTTGAGCGCGTCAAGGGCCTCCTGGCCGCCGTTGACTCCTCAAAGCAGAGCACCGACGAGCCCGCGACCCCAGAAGCAGCCGCCGGCGACCAAACTTTCGAAAAAACAAAGACCGGCGACGACATCACGGCTGATGCCCTCTTGCCCGCGAGTTCCGAGTCTCTCTCTCCTCCCGAAGACCACTCCGACTTTGATCTTGGTGAGCTCCTCGATGATTCCCTGGGCTCCCTTCAATCTGCTCACGACACGGCATCGCCCCCCGATCTTTCGCCGGATGAAGAGGCCTTCTTCGCGGAGGACACCTTGACGACCAGTGATTTTGAATCCCATCTACTGGAACTCACCGAGGCTGCGATCGACAGAAGCGATGGACAAGCCACGCCGCAGACACGGACCGTCCTGAGCGAGGGCGACCGCTCGATCGACACAGCGGTCTATTCCAAATGGGGGGCTCAACAACCTGAGGACAGCGAATCGGCCCCTCGGAACCCGGGCCTGGCAAAGCCCCCTGAGGAGCCCAAGACCGCATCCAACGACTTGAGCCCCCTCATTCAAGAGAAGATTCACGACACTCTAGAGCGCGTCGCCTGGGAAGCGCTTGCGGAGCTGAACGACACCCTGATTCGCCAAGTGGTCGAACGAGTCGAAGCCGTTGCCTGGGAAGTGATCCCACAGATGGCAGAAATCCTCGTCAAGGAAGAGATTCAGCGCCTGAAAGCCGAGCAGGAGGAGTAAGCGCTCGAGTGCTGCTAGGCTTGCGGCCGTAACACCTCGATACGACGGTTTGGAGCCGCCTGATGCCGACTCACTTATTGCCGCCCAGTCCGCCGCCGCTGAGAACCTGGCAAACCCTGCTAGATCTCGCCCTCGCCGAGGACATCGGCCCCGGAGACATCACAACCCAAATTGTGATTGGGCCAGAATCCAAGGGGCGGGCTCGGATTGAGGCTCGCCAAGATCTTGTGATCTGCGGACTTTTTGTTGCGGAAGAAGTCTTCCGGCAAGTGGACGCCCATCTTCAGATCAATCCCGTCCATCGCGAAGGCGAACGCGTGGCTGCGGGCGAGGCCCTGGGATTCGTTGAGGGCTCAATGCGCTCCATTCTGGCGGCTGAGCGAACGGCTCTGAATTTTCTTGGGCGGCTTTCCGGCATTTCAACCCTGACATCCCAATTCCGAGACGCGGTTTCAGAAACGAGCTGCCAAATCGTCGATACCCGCAAAACTCTGCCCGGTTGGCGCGTCCTCGACAAATTTGCAGTCTTGGCCGGCGGGGGCATCAACCATCGATTCGCCCTTTTTGATGGCATCCTCCTCAAAGATAACCACGTGGCCGCTGCCGGCGGCGTCCGCGAAGCCATGAATCGTGCCCGAACCCGCGCGCCCGCCGGACTCCGAATTCAAATCGAAGTGGAGTCCTTACAGGAAGCCGAAGACGCCTGCGCGGCCGGCGCCGATTTCCTTCTCCTCGACAATTGCACGCCCGAAGCCGTCGCGAGAATCGTCGAACAGCTCGGACCCGACATTCTTCTCGAAGCCTCCGGGGGAATTTCATTGGAGAACGTCCGGGCCTTCGCCGAAGCAGGCGTCCACCGCATTTCGATTGGAGCGCTCACGCATTCGGCCGCAGCCGTCGATGTCGCACTCGAAGTCGAAGACGGACCGGACCGACGCCCATGACGCCGCCTGCAAACCGGGACGGCCCTGCCTCGGTCCTGACCGCCCTCCGAGACGGAGGAGAGCAACCTCAATCGGGCCAGGACCTCTCCTCAAGGCTCGGCGTCTCTCGCGCTCAGATTTGGAAAGATGTGGGCGTTCTTCGGGAGCGAGGCTACCGGATCGAAGGCACGCCAGGGGGCGGCTATCGACTGGCCACGATCCCCGACCGGCTCTTCCCGGCGGAACTTCAGCGAGGCTTGAATACTCGGTGGCTAGGGCAGTCGATCGATTACTTCCCCGAGGTCGACTCCACCAATCGGGTCGCCTTGGAATCTGCTCTGGCCGGCGCCCCCCACGGCCAGGTGGTCATCGCTGAGGCGCAAACCGCGGGGCGGGGACGACTTGGGCGC
>JAQWNI010000009.1 GCA_029268645.1 Myxococcota bacterium | reverse complement strand
GCGGCCAGCGCCGAGGCTGCGGTGGCGGCTCCGGCCAAGGTGACTGCGCTGTTCCGTAAAAATTCCCGCCGACCGAGGTAGACCCGGCGATCAGTGACGTCTCCATCGACGAGCGGAGTGTTCTTCCGAATGAGCATGTTGACCTCCTTAATGAGTCGTCTTCCTCATTGGCGAACTGCCTTATGCCCTTGCTTTCAATCTTGTTGCGTAGGAGGGGTCGTCTAGTCCTGCGGCACCTTTTTCGGGGGCCTGAGACGAAATCTCTCGCCTAATGGCGACTTGAGCGAAGAATAACGGCCCAATCCCTGGAGGGAGATGAGCCCCCCGGGCCGATAACCCAAACCGCGCCACCGAGAGTGGCTGGACACCTAAATGGTCAGAACGGTTCGGATGCCTCGGCTCGCACTGAGGTCCGCCATCGCCTCATTGATTTCGTCCAGAGGGCGACGGGCGGTGATCAGGGCTTCAAGGTCCAGCCGCCCGCTCTGATACAGCCCAATCAAGCGTGGAATTTCGAGAAGCGAGTTACAGCCCCCGAGCAAGGTGCCCATGATTCGTCTTTCGGAGACCACAAAGAGAGAGGCGGGGGCGACGGTGAGGTTGTCGGTGATGGGGGGGGCGCCCACGCAGACCGTCGTGCCGTGATTGCGTGTGGAGAGGGTGGCTGTGGTGATCAAGTCGCCGCGCCCCGCGCATTCGAACGCGTAGTCGACCCCAATCCCTCCGGTCAGACTTTGGGCCTGGACGATCACGTCTTCGCGGGTTGGGTCGATGAAGTCCGTTGCGCCGAGCGCTCCGGCGACCTCTCGGCGCTGGGCGACGGGATCCGACACAATGATGCGGGAGGCTGCGGCGAGCCTCGCCCCCTGCACGACGGACAGTCCGATCCCTCCAAGTCCCAGCACCAGAACCGTTGCGCCTTCGACAACCTGGGCGGTGTTGAGGACCGCGCCGACGCCGGTTTGAACCGCGCAGCCCACCACACAGGCCACGTCTAACGGGACTTCCTTCGGGATCTTGACCGCGCCGGTGGCCTCGGTGACGACGGACTCAGAGAAGGCTCCAACCCCGACGCCTCGGTAAACGAGTTCATCGCCCCGGGCGAGTCCAGTTTTCCCATCTGGGAATTGATTGGTCATGATCGCCGTTGAATTCACGCAGCTACTGGCTTCCCCGCGCACGCACCAGTAGCAAGTGCCGCAGGGCGGTACCGGAGTGAGGACGACCGGGTCCCCGACCTCGAGGCGATGGACGCCGCTGCCCACCTCCTCGACGATGCCCGAAGCTTCATGGCCCAGGATGATTGGCGTGGGGGCTGGAAAGCTGCCCTCCGCGATCGAAAGGTCCGAATGGCAGCAGCCGCAGTACTTCACGGCAACCCGCACTTGGCCCGGGCCCGGCGGGTCCTGCTGGACCTCGTCGATCTTCATGGGAGAACCCGGTTCTTCGAGAAGGGCAGCGCGCATGGTTGAACTCCATTGTCGACTGGGGTGGAAACGGGGTGGGTCAGGTCGGGACTTCACGCTCGTCGAGCGGTGGCATCGAAATCAAGAGTGCCGGCCCTCAGGCGTCGGCTGGTGCCTCCGGTTGGACGGCTTCGGGCGGTTCAGTGGGGGCAAAAAGGCCATCGGCGTGATCGAGCACTTTTTCCCGAATGTCCTCGGAGAGCGTATGGGTCTGGGCCAGTCGCCCTGTAAACCCTGCTTCATCGAGGGTCACGAGGGTGTAGAGCGTTCCATCGGCTGCCACCCAGCTTTCTCGGAGCTTTGAGGCCCCGATGGTGAGCCGCGTGATTTGAAGCGCGACGTTCTCGATGTGAGGATCCGCTCCAGGCCCATCGGCCTTGGCGTGGGGAGGCGTCGAGGAAGAACGAAGGAGGCCTTGGAGCCTCGATTTGAGCTGCTGCTCGATCTGAGACCGGGCCCGATTCATGGCGGCGGTTCGAGCCAAGGACACGTTGCGGGAGCCCGCCGCCGAACCGACACCGCAGAGCTCGTCTTCGGGATTATGGGTGTCCTCCGCCAAGCAACCTTCCATGACCCAATCCGGGGCGCCTACCATCGGACCGTCCGCGTCGGGCCCGCCGGTTCGGGTTCCATCACTCGCGCAGGCGGACAGTCCCAGGCTTAGGAGCAGCAGGGCCCCGATCATCAGAGCTGGGCTGGGCTTGGGGTTCGCGCAGATCCACGCTTTTTCTTCCATGGTGACAGGGACCTTCCGATTGAGTGCGCAGCCCCCTCTATTGGGGGGCCGCTGATCACCTCATCAGTGTATCGATTTCTGCGCCCCGCCTCGAAACCCTGGCGAAGATATCTCGCCCCTCTTTCGCAGTCGGCAGGAGGTGTCCGTGACGGATCGGCCTATCCTGGTCTATGTGGGCCGCGGGGGCGTGGGCTCGATCGAAGCATCAGAAAGGTCCCAAAGATGCAGGATCTCGAGATCGGGCCGGGTTGCGTCATTCCGGCTGCGGAATTGACCGAGCGGGCGAGCCGCGCGGGTGGACCCGGCGGTCAGCACGTAAATAAGACGGCCAGTCGGGTGACCTTGCGCTGGAATGTGTTCCGGACCCAAGCTCTGGGCGAGACGCGTCGTGTGTGGCTAGTGGATCGTTTGGGAGCGCGCCTGACCCGGGACGGGGACCTGATCGTCCACGCGCAGGGGGACAGAAGCCAGTATCGAAATCGCCTGATCGCCCGAGAGAGGCTGGCTGATCTTGTGGCCGAGGCGCTTCGCTTGCCTCGCCAGCGGCGGCCGACCCGGCCGACACGGGGGTCTCGCGAGCGCCGGCTTGTTTCGAAACGAAAGCGCTCTGACGTCAAAAAAGGCCGGAGGCCCCAGGACCCTCACTCCGATTAGTTGGCCTGGCCGATGAAAAGACCGCCAGGGGAGATGGGGGGCGCTAGCCTCCGACGATGAATGCCCACCAGGATCCCCTGACCCGCCGCTGGCGTCGTCGCCTCATCACGATCCCTCTGGTGTTTTTGACGGGACTGTTGGCCCTGGCCACGCTGCCCGTGTGGGTGCCGGTGCTGGCGATCGTCGATGCCCTGCGTGGTTCTCGCTGGACCGGCTTACGGTGTGGGTTTTTTTTAGTGGCGTTCGCGGGTTGCGAAGCCGCGGGGTTGGCCGGTGCCGCACTGATCTTGCTCGGCACCGTAGGCCGGCCCGAGGCGCGTCAGCAGGGGCTCTATGCCCTGCAGCGCTGGTGGTCGGGGCAGTTATTTCGTCTCGCCCAGGTGATTTTTCAATTTACCGTTGAAGTCGAAGGCAGCTTGCCCAGCACGGACCGCCCGGTGCTCGTGTTGGCGCGCCACCGCAGCATGGCGGACACCCTGTTGCCTTCGGTTGTGATTGCCAACGTTCAGCGACTGCGGCTTCGGTACGTGATCAAGCGTGAGCTCTTGTTCGACCCCTGCCTCGACGTTGTGGGGCAGCATTTGCCCAATTATTTCGTTGACCGGAACGCTGAGGACGGCGCCGCTGAGGTGGCCCGGGTTTCCGACCTGGCGGCGGGGCTCGGCCCGGGCGATGGGGTCCTGATTTTTCCGGAGGGCACCCGATTTACCCCGGCCAAGAGAGCCCGCATCATCGAGAAGCTCAAAGAACGGGGGGATGACGCGGGCGCCCAGCAAGCTGAGGCCCTGCAGCATGTGCTGCTTCCCAAGCGCGGCGGCCCGTTGGCGCTCTTGGCGGCGGCGCCGGAGGCCGACGTTATTTTTCTGGCCCACTCGGGCTTTGAGGCGGCGGGCACTTTTCCTTCGCTTTGGCGGGGCGACTTGGTGGGCGGCCGCGTGCGCGTGCGTCTGGAGTTGGTGCCCAGAGAAAATCGGCCACAGATCGACGCCGAACGAGAAAAGTGGCTTTACGACGAGTGGGCGCGGATTGATGACTGGCTTGGAAACCTGGACGGCAAGGTCTGAGACCCGCCGGTTCGCGAACCGCCTGGCCTAGAACCGGTACGTCACGCCGAGATTCAGACCGAGGTTGTTGGGCGAGTTGACCGGCAGGCCATTTGAACTGACGTTGACATACTGCCAGTTAATTTCGCCAAACACGCCGACGTGACGGCTCACCATAAGGTCAAGACCCGCGCCAATTTCAAGGGTCAGCCAATCGGCACCTCTCGCCGATGTCTTTTGTCCTTCGAGGGTGGGGCTTAAGGAGATCGAGTACCCCCCGATGCCGCCGAACGCGTAGGGCTGCAGCAGCCCGCCGTTTCCGCCGGTGAGGAGATTGAGCGGGTAAACCTTGGCCTGCGCGCCGTAGATGAAGGTGGTTGAATCGATTCGCCCGTCATACACCTTGCGTTCGAGCCCGAGCGCTGCACAGAGGGGAGGGAGATTCGGAGGGGCAACCGTCGTGCAATCGAGGCTGGCGTCAGTGGATCCCGAGTCGAGAATTTGGATGCGACCCTGAAGCGCCAACCAAGGGGTCACAAAGGCCCCGCCTGCCAGAGACCCCCCGTAGACTTCCTTGGCGAAGGGGCCTTTGGCGCCATTCTGAAAACCCAGCCGGGCCTCTTGCCCGGCGAAGGAAGTGACGACCCCGAGGGCCTGCATGGAGAACCCGCCCTGCAGGTAAAGGCCCCGAGCGGGGCCCTTGTCTTCGTCTTGGGCCGAGGCCGGGGCGCCGGCCAGCAGGATGCCTGCGAGCAGCACCCCCAGTGACACGCTGATGGAATCACGCATGGAACGGCTCCTCCTTGGCCCCGATGCTATCCCAAAAAAAACGGGGCGGCCGAAGCCGCCCCGTTCAGCTGCTGCGCGGGTGCGAAGCCGCTTAGAAGCGGTAGGTCAAACCCATAGTCATTCCAATGTTGTTGGCATCCGTCAAGACGTTCGTCGTGCTACTGGCATTAATATACTGGTAGTTGAACTCACCGAAGAGACCGAGGTGCTCAGTCAACATCAGATCCAAGCCTGCGCCCAGCTCTAAGGTGAACCACGTCTGGCTGGAGCCGCCTATGAAATTTCCGAGATCACTCGTGATCGTGTACCCGCCTAGGCCGGCAATCGCGTAGGGCTGAATCAGCCCATTCGGATTACTCATGAGCAAATTCAGCACGTACAGCTTGGCGTCGGCGCTGTAGATATAGGTCAGCGTGTTCGCGCCCGAATCGATAAATTGAGCACGACCTTGCAGCGCCAGCCAGTTAGTCAGGAAATAACCTGCCGCGATGGACCCACCGTACGCCTGATTGCCATTGTTGCTGGCGACGAGTTTGAGGTCCGACGTCTGGAACTGGATTGCGAAGCCGGCTTGGGCATAGAAACCCGGGCTGAATTCATCGGAACTGCTTTGAGCGAGGGCCGGAAGGGCCATCGCGGCTTGGAACATCAGGATCGAAAGAACGATCGACAAACGCTTCATGTGTTTTCTCCTTGGATCATCAGCACCGGCCGCGCGAAGCGGTCGGTCGGACTGCGGCCAGCCTGTGCCCCCGCACAGAACTTGAGCATCGAAAAAGCCGAGCGGAAGCAGATTCCGTCGCCTCTTCGGCACTCACCCCCCCAATGAGTGTGCCGCGTGCCGCCCAAAGCATTGCACTCTCCAGTCGGGATCGCGCCCCAAAAAACAGCCCGATTGTGCAAAAACCCCCAAAAATGGGTGTTTATGCACACGATTTGGAGGCCGATTTGATCTCCTTCGAGCCTTTTTGCGCGGATGAGCGGCCCCCGTTTGGAACCGCTTTGGGGTTCTCGGGGTCTCGCCGCACCGGATTCAGCCGCGCGAATCGGCTGAGGGTCGCTTTGCTTTGGTGATCGAGGCTCAGAGAATTCGGTAGTGTGGCGGCCGTGGCCCACGTTTCCGCCAAACCCTTTTTTGTTCGGAACCTGCTCGACGATCCGGGGCAGGTGGTGGCCCTGCTTGAGGCCAATGCGCCCAACACGCCGCTCGGGGGCTGGCTCTGGCCCGGGGCGGACCCCGATGCGCCCAACCGGCCGATGTGGTTTCAGAACGATTGGGTTCAGGGCGAGCTGCGTGTGCCCGGTGCAGAGCTCTTCTTGTTTCACGAGGAAGTCACCGCCGCGGCTCGGCGTTTTTACGAGGCCGAGGTGGTGGTGCCCCATACCCTGTATGTGAACGTGATGGGCCCGACGCACCGCTGCGGCCCCGCCCATACGGACAATCCCGTGTTTCAAGGCCGAAATCGGCAGAATACGCCCATGATGCTTTTGCGCATCATGTCTGCGTCGGGCCTCTTTGAGCCCTGGACGATCCCCCAGGCCACCTCGATCTGGTGGATGAACGACGTCGAGGGGGGTGGGCTGCGCTATTGGCCCAATGGACCCGGCGAGGCCCCGGAGCGGGTGTGCGGCGACATGGCCAATGTGGCTCTGGTCGGGGACAACCATGGCATGTTCCACCAGGTGGAGGCTGTTGGGAACCTCGGCGAGGCCTCGCCCCGGGTGAGCGGGCGAGCCGAACTGGCCCCCGCATCAGACGGCGGGGCGGACTGGCTGGTGGTCGACCAGGGGCGAGTCGTTTACCGGGCGCCCCTCGAAGCGTTTCGGGTCAGCGTCTTATGGAAGGCCCATGTCTACGCCGATGCCGCCGATCAAGCCCGACGCGAGGCCGATCTGCTTTCCCTGGAGGCGGTGGCCGAGATCTTTGCCGAAGATCTCCATACGCGGGGCTCGGATCTCCGTCTTGATCTCGATCGCCTGGAAGACATGAGCCAGTTTGCCGCCCTGGCGGCGGTTTACCCCGAGCCGACCCCGATCGGGGCCGGGCGGTCGTTCTTCGATCCCGAGCCCTAGAGGGCGCCCCGATGGGCGGGCGACTCTAGTCCGCGACCGAGGCTTTGCGGGCGGCCTCCCGGCGGCTCCGAGCGCGCCGCAAGGCGACCAGGGCGCCCACCGCCACCGCTGAGCCCAGGGGGGCCGAGGGCTCGGGCACGAATACGGTCTCCGTGCTGACCGCGCAGTTGTTGCCTTCGTCGCCCTCGAAAACCAGGCCCGGGCGATCGACGCAGGCCGCCCAGTGGAGTTCCACAGGGGGTTCGGAGGGCTCGGGGATCAGCGATTCGGGCAGCCGGGCGTTGGG
>JAQWNI010000008.1 GCA_029268645.1 Myxococcota bacterium | reverse complement strand
GGCAACAAAATTGAGGAAGCCGCGAACGGTCATTTCCGGATACAAAGGCGGAGTTTCGGGCAGGTACCCTACGGCGCTCCGGGCCGCTCGCCCTTCGCGGAACACGTCATGACCCGCCATACGAATCGTGCCATCGGTCGGTGGAATAAAGCCCGTCAACATCCTCATTGTGGTGGTCTTGCCGGCACCATTAGGGCCCAAAAAACCCACCACTTCCCCCCGGCCAACTTCAAACGAGAGATCCTGAACCGCTTGGATGGGTCCGTATCGCTTAGACACACACTCCACTGCGATCATCGAGTCCGCACTCATCGACAGCTGGCCTCCCCACTGGACATTCCGCCGAGGAAGATCTCAACGACGGCTTGCGCCACCTCTTGATAGCGAAGGCCTTCGTCGGACGAAGCCGACGGTTTAACCGTTTCTGGTAAGACGCTGTTCGTCACCATAATATCCAGCCCGCCCATAAAAACGGCGCAAGCCAGGTCCGGATCAATATCATCGCGAAGCACTCTCAACTCCTGCCCTTCTCGGACAATCTGACCGACGAGCTTAAAGAGTTCGCTCACGGCCCGCAGTCGATCGGGCTCGGCAAAACGTTGGGAACGTTGAATCTCAAAAACCAGTACTTTCACCCAGTCAGAACGCACCCGATGGGCCTTCAGGATCAACTCGGCAATGGCGAGCAGCTTGCGCTCCGTAACCTCGGGGCTCAATGCGATTTCTTGAACCGTCTCAAGGAAGACTGCCCACTGAGCGTCAAAAATACTGTTAAGTATTTCTTCTTTGTTTTTGAAGTAGTGATAAACAAGCCCATACGCGATGCCTGCCTCCAGCGCGATATCCGAGACCCGACTCCCGTGGTACCCCTTCCCTGCGAAAACCCGAGTCGCAGCATCCAGAATCACCTGACGTTTGTCGACGACCACGCGGTGAACCCGTTCAGACGATGAGCTAGTCATGAAATCCCTAAAGAACCGAAGTTCGCATCCGGCCGATCTTAGAGTGCACAGAGAACCGTCGCGACGATCTCCGAAGAGCCGCCCCGCCGGTGCCATAAGACAGAAAACTCTATGATGAGCCATGCGGACACGCCGTCAAGCACCTAGGCCTTCGAAGATGCCGGAAGCGACCGACAGCGATATCCTCTGGGCATGGGAAACCTTGGCGCACAGGAGGGGCCAGATTCAACGGCCCACTCGGTTCGGCCCACGAAGGTTGGAGGGGTCGGCCTCATCCTCCTTATTCTTTTTCTTTCAATCGCAACGCTCGTCAGCGCAGAGGAATCCTGGACCGAAAAGTCTGCTCCCCCGCCACTGAATTCCACTGGAACTTATAAAATGGCAAAGGCTCTTGAGACAAAATCTGATTCCGCCCCATCGGATTACTGCACCTTCAGCCGATGTCGACCCCGAGCCGCGCATCCTGGACGGGACGCCCTGGCCTTCGGAGGGCTCACACTGGTCGCAGGCTTCATGGCTCGCCGCCCCGGGCGACGTAGACAATGAACGCGAAGTGTTGCGCATACTCTTCGGCTGTGGCTTAAATGAGAAGGGGTCGGCCAGCGGGATGTTGGCGCCATCCTTTCGATCATGATTCATTCCCCGATGGGATGCCCTTTGACGCACGAAACCCCTCTATGCTCCTCCTCTGCCAGCCATGATCAGACTTCCTTTTACGCACAGCCAGGACGGCCTCCCGGATGAATGAACGCTGGCAATGGCATTCCGGTTCCCTCCCTCTACGGCGCGCGGTCGAGGACTGGTACTACAGGAATCCCAAATCCGATCACTTAGCCCGGATTATTCGAGAGAGCCCTCATCGGCGAACTGCCCGGATCGATCACCCAGATGCCAAACTCCTGGTCAAGCACTTCCGCTGCGGTAGCCATGTACGGTCCAGCCGCGAGCGAACCAAGGCAGCCTTTGGCTTTCATGCCGGGCAGCGAGAATCCCGTCAGCAAAAAAGTTTTGCCCGGAGCGGCCTTCCCGTTGCAGATCTTTTGGGTGAAGCCAGAACACCGGATGGCGATTTCATTCTTGTTCTCAAATGGATCGAGGCCCCCACGCTCCGCGATGCTCTTCAGGCTGGGCAATATGCCCCTGATTGGCCTCTCATCGCCGTTGCTGAGACCATTCGTCAAATGCACGAGGCGGGATTCAGCCATGGCGACTTGCACGCAGACAACATTCTTTTGCCCGCCTCAGGACCACGGCTAATCGATCTCCACAGATCGCGAAGAAGGCGCTGGGGAAACCGCTTTCGAGCGCGAGACCTCGGGCTCTTGGACTACTCCCTTTGTGAACTCGGCGTCAGCCCATCGGATCGCCTCAGCGTTCTTCAGGGCTGCCTTGCAAACGACGGCTACCCAATCCCACGAAGAGATCGGCCGTCACTTCGAGTCGTGCTGAGCCATGCTGAACGCACCCGGACCAAACTGGGACGGCACCGGGTTCGGCTGGGAGAAAGTCCCATCACAGGGGACCATTGGAAAGCCTCAAACTTTTAGGCGCGTCTCAACCGGCTTATCGACGAGGACGCGGCGGGCTCAAGCTCGACGAACCGTCAGCCACTGATAGGAACTCGATGAGCCGGCCACACGACCTGCAGCCCCTTCCTCGAACTGAACCTTGGGACCGGCAGCACAGCTGAGGAGAATCTCCCGAAAGCTCGCGATTTTTCGTTCTGGATCCTCTGGGTTCAATCCGTGAAAAATCACTTCAACGCGCTCTTTCGTCTCCAGCACGTTCAAAACGAGAGTCGCCAGCGTAAAAAGCTTTCCGATGCCCTCAATCGCCTCTACGGCGAACCTTGGCGTCTCGATTTCAGCAATTTCGATTCCAAACTCAAGGCGCATCAGGCAACTCCAGTGGGTCGGCTAAATCCAGCCCGATCCGAAACGCATCAGAAGGGGCTAGGCGTCCGCGAGCCGGCCGATGGCGGACCAATAAAGAGACGAAGTTACGATTCGCACTCCCGCTGTCAAGTGGCGAGCACCGAGGTGCCTTGTTTCAAGCAGTCGAGTAAATGATTGCGGTCAAGGCGCCCCTCTTCCACCAATCGATTAATAAGCAACAACACCTGATTGAGCGCTTCGGAATCGGACTGGGTTCTCGAGCTCCTCGAAGCAGAAGCCACATTGGATGGGGTCGCCGATCTCAGCGCAGAGGTCCCATACCCTCGCTGCAAAGCTTCTGAAAGTTCGGAGGTGGCCACCAAGACCGCCTTGATTTTCAGTCCCGTCCGAAAAGCCAAGTCGTCCAGTGCTGCAATATTGGTGGGATCCTCGACGCCTACGTGAAGCGTCTTGCGAACCCCCTCTCCTTCGATAAAAAGTGGAACCAGACGGAAACTTTCGGCCATATCGCGAGGCACCATGGCCAAGAGTTCGGGGCAAATTTTTTTCCCAGCCAGACGGGCCATTGGCGTACCCAGCTGGTGCGCCAAGGCCGGAAGCAGATCGGATTCTTCCACGAATCCCATCTTGACAAGAGTGGCCCCAAGAGGCCGCCCCCAACGAGATTGGTCGGCCAGTGCGGACGAAAGCTGATGCTCATCGATGAGACCTGCCTGGATGAGCATCTCTCCGAGCCTCGGGTTCCTCAATCGGGCCATCGCGATTCACCTCCACCTTCAATATCGGCGACCTCGTAGCCAGGCATGAGGAAACTCTTCACTTCCCTTCCAGGCCAAAAGCCGAAGCAGGCCCTGAGAGCAGCTCTGGCTACCGCGGAGCCCCGCTGGGATCCGCCAAAAAGCACCGAGCCCGTTGGGGTCCCTCTCCGTAGACGGCCGGTGCTTGCGTACGGCACTGTTCCATGACGTCTGAACAACGAGTATGAAAGTAACAGCCCGAGGGAGGCGCCGAAGGCGAAGGAACGTCTCCCTCGACTGGGGGCGCTCCGCCTCTCCGGTGCGGGTCAATCGACGGGACGGCCTTCAGGAGCCCTCGTGTATAGGGATGAAGGGGGTTCGCAAAAATCGAAGCCGTTGGGCCGGACTCGACGATCTGGCCGAGGTACATCACCGCAACCCGATCCGCGAGATAGCGGACGACGCCCAGATCGTGAGTGATAAACAGGTAGGCAAGTCCCAGCTCGGATTGCAAATCCGCCAGAAGGTTCAAGATCTGGGCTTGAATGGACACATCCAATGCCGAGACCGCTTCGTCACAAACAATTAATTTCGGTTCGACAGCAAGGGCCCGAGCAATGCAAATGCGCTGTCGCTGCCCACCTGAAAATTCGTGGGGGTATCGCCAGATGTGGTCGGGGTCGAGTTGCACCCGCTCAAAGAGCTGTTGAACGCGTTCCGTCCTTTCTGACTCGTCCCGCCCCAAGCCGAAACTCCGCATTCCCTCGGCAACCGAATCACGCACCCGCATTCGAGGATCTAGCGAGGCCATGGGGTCCTGAAAAATTATTTGAAGGTCTCTCCGGTACGGACGCCAGGCGGTCTGAGAAAGGCCTCGCAAGTCGGCACCCTCGAACTCCACACGACCCGACTGCGAAGGTGTCAGCCCCAGAATCGACCGGCCGACCGTCGTTTTGCCACAGCCCGACTCTCCGACCAGCGCGAGGGTAGACCCCGCCTCAATTTCCAAGTCGACGTCAGTGACCGCCTGGACGTGGCCTACGGTTTTTCGAAAAACCCCCGCTTTGATGGGGAACCACGTCCGAAGACCCTGCACGCGAAGCAGAGGGGTCGTCACGAAGCGCCCTCCTGCTGCTGAACACCCTTCTTCTCGCCACGCGATGCCGCCTCCTGGAGCGCATAGCAGGCCACATCATGACCCGGTCCTTGCACCCTGAATTCCGGGAGAACACCTTCACACACAGCCATCACTTTCGAACAGCGAGAAGCAAAGCGGCATCCGGTGGGCCAATCTGATGGGGAAGGCACGACTCCCGGAATTTCGGGCAGACGCCTACCCGAGAGAGCCAGAGCGGGCATCGAGCGCAGCAGCCCTTGGGTGTAGGGATGCATCGGGTTCTCAAAGAGAGCCGTGCGCGGTGCCGTTTCGACGATTCGCCCGGCGTAAAGAACTGCCACTCGGTCAGCGATTTCATTCACGATTCCGAGATCATGGGTAATCAAGAGAATCGACATATCCGTCTCCTCCTGAATATCACGGAGCAAACGAAGAATCTGAGCCTGGACTGTCACGTCAAGGGCTGTGGTCGGCTCGTCGGCGATCAAAAGACGCGGACGAGCACTCAATGCCATCGCAATCATCACCCGCTGCTTCAAACCGCCAGACAATTGATGCGGATACGCATGAACCCGCTCGGCCGCGTCCGGTATTCCCACCTGCTCAAAGAGCCGGCGGCATCGATCCAGCGCCGCACTTCGACCCACTCGCTCGTGGAGTCGAATCGCCTCCACGACTTGCTCCCCAACTCGCATCACGGGATTGAGACTTGTCATCGGTTCCTGAAAAATCATCGCAACACCCGCGCCCCGAACTCTCCGCATCGCTCGAACGGGAAGGTTCAGAAGCTCTTCGCCGTCCAATCGAACTGACCCCGAGGCGACTCGCCCCGGCTTGGGAACGAGCCGCATCAGACTCAGCGCCGTCATCGACTTCCCCGAACCGGATTCTCCAACCAGTGCAAGCACCTCGCCACGGCCGACCTCAAAGTCCAATGCATCGACGATGGGGACCTCCTTTCCTGCCATCGGAAAACGAGTCGTGAGTTCCGTCACCTCAAGCAAGGCGGTCATTTTTCATCCTTGACGGTTCGAGGGTCCAAAACATCTCTCAGCGCATCGCCCACAAAATTCACGGCCAGAATCAGCCCGAAGAGCGCCGCCCCCGAAGCCGCAATGTTCCACCAAACGATCGGGTCCCTCGACAACTCGTTGCGAGCTTGATCGATCATTTGCCCCCAGCTCCCATCAACCCCGATCCCAAGCCAAGACAGGATCGCCTCCGACAAGACCAGCCCGGAGAACATCAGAACGAACGTGATGATCACGAGATGCATCAAATTCGGCAGGATGTGACGCGTCAAAATCTGAAACTCAGATACGCCTAGGGCACGCGCAGCTGAAACGAACTCAAGTTCTCGAAGTTTCAGCGTTTCGCCTCTTGAGACCCGACAAAAACCCACCCAACCGGTCACGGCGAGCGCGACACACACGGCCAAAGTGCTCTTCCCCATCACCATAATGAGGGCGATCAGTAGAAGAAGACCCGGCATTGAGGCGAGAGTCGTCATCAAAAAGAAAACGACGTCGTCGATTCGACCACCAAAGTAGCCCGCCGAGATCCCAAAAAGCAAAGCCAAGGGAATTGCGATCAAACTGGTCAGCCCACCAATCAGAAGAGCCACGCGGGCCCCCTTTAGCGTCAAGTAAAAAACATCTCGACCGATCATGTCGGTTCCGAGCCAATGGCCACCCGGGTAACGAAGTCCCCGCCCACCATAAAATTCCGTGGTCGCAAGAGGAGCCGAATAGCTTTTTTCCTGACTGCCCCCAAAGACCCGATCGATAACGCTCCGGGCTTCATGCAGTGAGACGGTATCCCCACCCAAGGAGTCTCCTCCCACCCAAGCCACGCTATCCAGAAGCGCGACCCCCACATAGACCGCAGTCACCAGCAGAGCGAGGCGGCGCCGATGCCAGAGCGAGACGAATGCTGAAGACCACAAGCGAGATCTGCGGACCGCCCAAATGGTCGCGGCAGTGCCGAACAACATAACTAAAACAATCCCATTCGAAATCAGATGCGATTCCACAGCCTCTCCCTACTCAAGCCTTACACGTGGGTCGACCAGCGCGTAGGAGAGGTCCGTCAAAATTTGCCCCACCACAAAAAGAAGAGATCCGATGTACACCATCGTTCGCAACACCGAAAAATCATTACCCTGAATGGCATCTACGGTAATCGCACCCAAACCCGGAATTCCAAAAAAGGACTCCAACAGCAAGGACCCCGTAAAGAGAAAAGGGATCGCAACGACAATTCTTGTCAAGAGCGGAATTAATGAATTCCTAAAGACATGCCGCGACATGATTCGCACTTCCCCACAGCCCTTCGCCCGCGCCGTCCGCACGTAGTCGGTATTACTCTCTTCTAGGAAAACAGTTCGATAGAAGCGAATATCACCGCCGAGACCGTTGGCCACGCCAATCATGATAGGGAGGGCCAAAAAGCGCACGACAACCTGGGGATTCGAATCAAATCCGGAAATCGGAAACCAGTGGAGAACTTTTCCGACCAAATACTGAGCCCCGATGATGTACAACAAGACTGAGACGCTCATGGCCAAAACAGCCAAGATCACGCCTGCTCGGTCGATGTAGGTTTCACGAAAAAAAGCAACAAGCAAAGCGAGCGGGATCGCGACCAATAGGGAAAGAACAAAGAGTGGAATCGTAAGGGCGAGGCTGGGCCCCATTCCTTTTCGAATCCTCTCAAGAATGGGCGTGTCGTCCGCATCGCTTCGCCCGAAGTCGAAGGTCAGCATCCTTCGATAGTGCTCCACCAGCATATTGTCCGCCCACTGGCCGGGCGCAGGAAAAAGCGGTTTGTCATACCCGTGATTGATTTTCCATTGCTCAACCACCGCCGGCGGCACCCGCTCACCCAAAGCCTTCCGTGCAATGTCGTCAGGGCTGGTCACGGTAAAGAAAAGGATAAAGAGGAGAAAAAGCACGCCGAAGACAACGATCGCTCCGTACCCAAGCCGGCGAATCACGTAAGCCCCCACTACTGGCGCTCCCGCATAAATGTGACGACACCTGGGACGATGAGAACAATCACCAAGGCGAGGCCAACCCAAATCGGCCAAACGACGGGTTGATTCCAGTCTTCCCGATGCGAGGCGCGCGCCGCTGGATCCAAATCACGATACTTCGTCATTGGAAATGACATTCCAAAAGGTTTCACGTTTTCGAGCCAACCCTGAAAAAGGGCATAGTCCTCACGATGGAAGAGCTCGATCCAAGGGCGCTCAACTTCCAGAATTTGACGCATTTCTCGAATCTCTTTCTGACGTTCCGGACCATTGGGCCGCGACTTCATCGACAAATAAAGGGCGTCAAAGCGGTCATCCATAAAATTCGCGGTATTGGGACCGCCACTCTTGGAACGAGCCAAGTCCGACCAAAGCAGAAAGAGAAAGTTCTCAGGGTCCGGATAATCGGCCACCCAGCCCCACATGAAAATCTGATAAGCGCCATTGCGGACTTTTTCCTGGAACTGATTGTAGTTTGTCGCCTCGACCTTCACATTGATTCCAAGCTGCCGCCATGCGTCGGTAAAAAAACGGTATTGAAGCATCCCCTGGGCACTGGTGTCATAAGTATCAAAGCTCAATGTCAGCGGTTTTCCCGTCGCCGGATCGATCCCTTCGGGATAGCCCGCTTCGACCATGAGCTCCCGAGCTCGCTCAAGATCGACCTGTCGGTAAGGGTTTTCGTAGCCATCGTCGTAACCGAACAAGCCCGGTGGCAGCGGCGATTGCGCGGGTATTCCACGCCCGTTAGTAAAGATTCGCGTGTACTCCTGGCTGTCGACCACCAAGCTCATGGCCTGACGCAATTTGCGCGCCGGCCCCCCTCCGGGTCGTCCCACGGTCTCATCGTCGAGGTTGAACCCAATGTAAAAAATCGTGGGTTCGACTCCTTTTTCAAGACGAATCCCCATTTCAGCCATTTCCTCTGAGAGCCCCCCCTCGTCGATCACTTGATCGAAGCTCTCTTTGATGACCCCCGCGGCATCGTAATAGCCCTGGAGAAACTTGTTGAAGTAGGGAATCGATTCCTTTTCTCGCCTGAATTCAACCCGGTCAATAAACGGAAGGGACTGCCCAACCCATTCCGGTGCCAAGAGCCCAGCCTCCAGATCTCCCGGCGCCCCTTCAGACGGATAAACAGCCCCCGGCGCGGCCCACTCCGGGTGCATGGCCCCGTACCAATTGGGGTTGGCCTCGAGGACCATCCGCGACTGCCGGTCATACTGGTCCAGTCGATAGGGCCCACTCGCCACAGGGTGGTCAGCAAAACGCGGCCGCCCTTCTTGCCCATCATAGAAAGCCACGGCCTCCCACGGCACGGGTGAGGTGAAGGGCATGGCAAACCAGTATTGGATCTGGGGGTAGTCGGACCTCACAGCCACCTCGAGACCGTGATCACCCACAGACCTCACCCCAGAAATGCCGCCTAACGACGCGTACTGATCCTGAACTGGCAAATCGGCAAAAGCCGGATCCTCCCGACGCTGTGTCAGCGCTTGTCCAAAATCCTGAAAACCCTGAATGTTGGAAAACGGTTCGACCACCGGGCTGTTAACGGCGGGGTCAGCAAGACGGCATAACTCGAAGGCCACGTCTGCCGCCACGATTTCCCGAGTCGTGCGGCCGGGCTCGTCCAACGCGAAAGCGGGATCATTCTCGTACATCATTCCAGGTCGAAGATCGAAGCGATACACTGTGTAGCCCGGGTCACCCGGACGCTGAGAGGGCAAATTCGTCGCGAGCCCCGGAATCAATTCGTACGGGCGCTTTAGGTAGTGGTACTCCAGCAGGGTGTCGTAAACAGATCCGGTAATCGCGTGAGCCCCGGTGTCGTAGGCCACCGCTGGATCCAATGAACGCGGTGCTTCGCGGAAGGACGAGTACAGCACCTTTTCGTCACCTTCCGTCGCCGGGTAGGGGTTGTTGTTACAGGCCAGCAGGGCCAGGGCCCACAAGGCAATCCACCCGAGCCCTCGGGCGCCCGAATGGATGGACTTCAGGTTCATCGCCGACCCACCCCTACATCAATCCGAGCCCAAGTGCCGAGAGAGGCAGCTGAGGACTTCTCAGGCAAATCCAGATGAAACAAGGCATCCGGCAAACGGGTCTCGATTCGAACCATGCTGTATCGAAGTCGAGCTCGCGCCCCCACGCGCGGAAAGTTCAATTCGATCTCGTATGGGAAAAAGATCTTCGATCCATTCGGGCGATCCACCTCGCGATAGTCCTGAAAGGAGGCTTTCCACAACACCGCGCCGTCTGGCCCGAAGGATATGGCCTCGACGAGTCGTCCCTCCGCGTCAAACCTATAGTCTTCACGTAAAACGCCGTCTGCGTCAAAACGCCCGACGCTCACATCACCACTCTCAAATCCCAAAGGCGTTCCCATCCTTAGGCCCGGGGCCAAACGGACGCTCCCGAGCAGAATTTCGACCGCCCGGGGTGGATCTAAGTCGATGCGGGCAAAACGCCAAAGAAGGTTCGCGTCAACGGGCCCCGACTGAAGATCGCCCTGGCGCGCATCGTAGACCTGGTACCGATCTCCATCGGTCACGACTACCGCCGCCAGTTGATCGAACAACCCCAGCACTTCCACCCGGAGGCGTGCTGGCCGTTCCACCGCCATCCGCTGAGGTCGATCGAAGCTCAGATCCGGGGCATCGAGGTCAAGCCGTGCACGAGCGCGAATCGCCTGGGGCTCAACACCGCGGGACACGAGGGCCGAGAGCCAAGCTTGGGGACGGGGGTCCGTCGTTTCGAGGGGGGCGCCGGGGTCTAGGGTGCGGCAACCGAGCAGCACGAGAATCGGTCCCAACCGAACCAGGACCCGGATCACTGGCGCCCCGTCTCGGGCCGCGCAGCGCCCTCTCCATCGCCTAGAACTCGGCGCAGGCGGTAGAGTTTCGGGAATAAATCAGGCTGTTCATCCATCCGGGGACCCTGAAGAGCCGCTTGTTCATAGAAATGAAGAGCCTTCTTTTGTTGATCGAGCATCAAATAAACGTCTCCCAGATGCTCCGAAACAACGGGATCGCCTCCGGTCAATTCATCCGCGAGGGTTAGTTGCTCCAGGGCCCGATCCAACAACTCGAGCCCCTCTTGGCGGCGCTTACCCTGAAGCAAAGGCCGTGCTTTCTGGGCATAGAGCCAACCAAGACTATCCAGGATGTAGCCATCCCGAGGAGCCAGGCTCACCGCTTGCTCAATTAACTGTTCTGCTTCGTCGAGGTTCTGACCTCGCTCGGCCCAGGTGTAGCCGATGTAGTTCAGAGCTTGAGCGTTATCCGGATTTTGCTCCAGAACAAGCTGCATATAGATCAGCGCCTGCTCTGTATTTTTCTCGATCCCATAGAGGACGCCTAGCTGATACAAGACTTCCTCGTCGTCTGGGGAGACGTCCAGCATTCCCTGTAAAAGCGCGACGCCCCCTTCGAAATCTTCAGTCCGAGCCCTAAGAGAAGCCGAGTGGAAATCGAGGCTTCGGTGCGGCCTCAGAACCCGGAGCCTTTCGATCTCGACAAGCGCTTCTTCGAGTTGACCCGACTCCTCCAAAAGAAGAGCTAGCTGAAGGCGTGACTCCACGAACAGAGGATGATTCTCAGGAACCATCACCAAATACTCTGAGGCCTCTTGACGCTGGCCCATGGCCCGCAAGACCTGCCCCAGTGAATACGAAAACTCGTAATGATCGGGGTGTTGGGCCAAAGCTATTTGAAGCCGAGCCGCCGCCTCTTCATAGTGGCCGGCACTAAACTCAAGCGAGGCCAGTCGCCGCACAACCTGCAGATCGCCAGGGTAAAGATCAGCGATTTCGCGATACGTCTGAATGGCCCCTTCCGTATCCGACAGGGCGATCTGCGCTTCGCCCAGACTCACCAAAGTGCCGTAGTGGCCGGGATACTCGGCGAGCACTTCTTCATAAATCTCTGATTCACCCGCTCGATCGCCTGTCGCTCTACGGATCCGCGCCAACCGTGCATAAATCACGAACCGGTTCGGATGAGCCAACAGTGCTTGCCGGAGCGTCGATTCGGCATCCGCAACCCGTCCCGCTCGTTCATAAGCAGTCGCAGCCGCCATGTAAGCACTCAAATTATCCGGCTCGTCGGCGAGCAGCTGCTCCGCGAGGGTGAGCGACTCACCCAGACGACCTTGCTCCAAGTAGACCTGAAAGAGCAGGAGGGTGGCCGCCCCGTTGATGGGCTGACCGGCTTCATCACGAAGCACAGCCTCCAACCCCGCTGAGTTGCGCGTAACACGATATAGTCGCCCCAGAAAGAGACGACCATCAAGGTCGTTGGGATCTAGAGCAAGGCCGGCCTCGGCCTCGTTCACAGCGACGTCAAAATCTTCAGTTTGTGCGGCAAGGCGGGCCAACTTGAACCGCAAAGCTGCAGAGGTCGGATCCTTCACGATGGCGCGCGCGTAAGCCTCTCGAGAGCCTTGCAGATCGCCGCTTCGAGCCGCCAACTCAGCGACCAACACGTCGTACTCAGGACCGACCTCCGTGCGGGCTACACGTCCCGAATCGAAAGCCGGCGGTGGACGCATCTCTGTCGGCGGGCGCGAAGCGCAGCCGACGCCCCAGAGTAAAACCACGCACGCGGCCAGCGCGCAACCACCCCAACGGAATCCTCTCTGAGCGGCCCGCTTGATCATGCAACTCCCATCGACCCCAGAGCAACGAAGGCATCCCGCCGAGCAGACCCATGCGGGACGACCTCGTCGACTCGGCTAGAACGCCTCAACTGGAGAGATAGCCGCTCTTCTCCAAGTACTCGATCAGTGTCGCCACACTCTCTTCCAGGTTCTGCGAACCTGTGTCGACCACCAACTCCGCCCGGGCCGGCTCTTCGTAGGGAGCCGAAATGCCGGTGAATTCAGGGATCTCGCCGGCACGAGCCTTCTTGTAGAGCCCCTTCACGTCGCGCCCTTCGCAAACTTCGAGACTGGCCGAAACGTAAACTTCTACAAAGTCGCCCTCGCTCATGATTTCACGAACCTGATCCCGATCGGCCCGATACGGAGAGATGAAGGAGCTAAAGACGATCGCGCCCCCGTCGGTAAACAGCTTGGCCACCTCACCGATACGGCGAATGTTTTCCGTTCGATCGTCTGGGGAAAAACCAAGGTTGCTGTTCAGGCCCTGACGGATGTTGTCTCCATCTAGGATGTAGGTCAGGCGACCACGGTCGTGCAGCGCCTTTTCCGCCGCAACAGCCAGGGTTGACTTGCCGGAACCCGAAAGTCCGGTCAACCAGACCGTACAGCCACGCTGGCCGAGCAGTTTTTCACGATCGCTACGGGAAACCTGGCCTTCGTGCCAGGTGAGATTCTTCGACTTAGGCTGAGACAACTTACTGAATCCTCGAATGAAATGGATCGGAAGGCCACCAGGGCCATGAGGGCGGGAAGGTAGCCGTGACCAGCCCGGACCGCTCGACTTCTCGGCCCCCGCCGGGAAACTGGACGGACGACTCCCTACTCGGCCCGGGGGCCTGCCCAAACCCTCCATCGGGCGCCCCCCGAACGGTCTGACATCAACACTTCACGGGTTGCCGGGCCGCTCGGCCTCGGTCACCCTGAGCCGCTCGTCGCGCCCCCCCCGCTCTCTGCCCGGGCGAGCGTTTCGCGGTGAACGAATCAATCCTAATGCCACCGATACGTTCGTAAGGAGATAGACCATGGCTGGCCTCGAAAGCACCGACGCAATGTTTGACCTCCGCATGTCCGAGGGCGCGAAGACGCTCTTCGAACGAGTCAAGACCTTCATTGAAAAAGAAGTCGAGCCCGTCACCCATGAGTTTCATACATTGGGCGAGGGACGCGAGAACCGATGGTCTTGGGCACCCGGCCAACTGGAATTGCTGGATCGCGTCAAGGAGAAGGCTAAAGAGCAAGGCCTGTGGAACTTCTTCCTGCCCGATGCCGAGACCGGGGAAGGCCTGTCTAATCTCGACTACGCCTACATCGCAGCCGAACTCGGCAAGAATCCGATCGCGTCGGAATGCCTCAACTGCTCTGCCCCAGATACGGGAAACATGGAGGTACTCGAGCGTGTCGGGACCGCCGAGCAGAAAAAAGAATGGCTCGAGCCTTTGCTTCGCGGCGAAATCCGATCCGCTTACGCGATGACCGAACCCGACCTAGCCTCTTCCGATGCCAAGAACATCTCTTGTGAAGCCGTCCTCGTGGACGATGAGTGGGTGATTAACGGAGAGAAGTACTACATCTCGGGCGCCGGAGATCCACGCTGCAAAATCATGATTGTTATGGTCCGCACCAACCCCGACGGCCCGCCCCACCTCCGCCAATCTCAAATTCTGGTTCCGACCAACGCTCCGGGCTTCGAGATTCTTGGCCCGATGCACGTTTTCGGACAGGACGACGCGCCGCACGGCCACATGCACATCCGATTTAAAGACTGCCGGGTCCCAAAAGAGAACATTCTCCTCGGCGAAGGACGCGGCTTCGAGATCTCACAAGTACGGCTCGGCCCAGGCCGGATTCATCACTGCATGCGATCCATCGGTGCCGCCGAACGCGCGATCGCTTTAATGGCCATGCGAGGTCTATCTCGCCAAGGCTTCGGCAAACGCCTAGCCGACCTCGGAGGCAATACCGAGACCATCGCACGCGCGCGGGTCGAGATAGAATCGCTTCGCATGATGGTATTGAAAGCTGCCAAAGCAATGGATGAGCTCGGCAATGCCCAGGCCCGAATCTGGGTCAGTGCTGTTAAAGCCCTGGTTCCGGAACGAGTCTGCAAAATCATTGACGACGCGATTCAAATTCATGGTGCAACCGGCGTCTCCCAGTGGACACCGCTCGCACAAATGTATGCAGGACAACGCACCCTTCGCCTCGCCGATGGACCCGACGAAGTTCACTGGTTCGTGGTTGGAAGGGCCGAACTCGCACGCTGGAGTGAGGAAGGGGCCAACGAATACGATCCCAAGAAATCCTATTTGGCGGAGCCGGGTCGGCAGAAGCTCTTCACTGGAGCCTAAAACTGGCGCGACTCAGTCACCCAGTTCATCCAGCAGACTACTGGCCGCTTCCGTGAGTAGGGGGATGCGTGAAGAAATGAGCTTCATCCGATCATCTTGGCTGTCGCCAACTTTCCAGCGGTGATGAAGCTGGGCCACAACGGTTGCTGTTTTCCATAGAGCAAAGGCTTCATACCAGCCCACTGTCGACAAATCGAGACCCGTCCGTTCTTCGTAGAGCCCTTTCACTGCGTCGCGAGTCGGCAGGCCCATTCGCTCCATTCCAGGATGTTGTTGGCGGGGGAGCTTCCCGTCCGAGGGATCTGGCCAGTAGTTCAAAAGCGTACCCAAATCAATCAAGGGGTCACCCAAGGTCGCCATATCCCAATCGAAAAAAGCAACGACCTGATCAGGATCGCGCGGATCGAACATGCAGTTGTCGAGTTTTAGGTCATTATGAACGAATGACACTCTTTGCGCCTCGGGTTGCTGCGCCGCCAAGCGTTCATAAACGGCACTCATCGCTTGGTTATACTCTGTGTCGGCGACCAAGTCCCAGCGCTTCTTCCAGCCCTTAACCTGCCGCTCGACGAATCCCATGGGGCGTCCGAGGTCCGAAAGACCGCAGCTCTCCGGATCCAATTGATGGAACTCCGCGATCGCTCTGACCAGAGCTTGCCCGACCCGCCGACCCACGTCGGTATGCCCGCGCATGCTCTGCGGGATCACCCCCCGAATGACCTCGCCCCGCTTGCGCTCCATCACGAAGAAATCCGCCCCAGCAACTTGGTGATCGTCACAAAACAGTACGGCACGCGGCGCGCGATCAAACTGCTTCCAGAGTCGAGAAAGCACCTTGTATTCTCGTTTCATGTCGTGCGCGCCTGGGGCCAGAGTCCCAAAAGGAGGTCGTCTCAAAACGAATTCTTGCTTCCCCAATCGAATTAAATACGTGAGGTTTGCCGCGCCATTCGGAAACTGAAGAACTTCAAAAGCACCATCAATCGAAAGATCTGAAGGAAGCGCCTGACGTAGATACTCTTCGATTTTCGCCCAGTCTAGTTCTTCCCCTGGCCGAACCTCGTCCAGTTCCGGCGGAGCCTCTACTTGAAACGGATCGACACCCGCAGCCGCCGGACGTACTCCGCCGGATTCAACACCTTGCCTCGCGCCCCTGTCCAATCGCTGCCCCTTCGTCATAGCGGGACTATACCGCTCCTCCCCCAGCCCCCTCAATATATAGAGAGAGACCCCAATGCCTCACCTTGCCTGAGATGACCTGGAGCGAGTACCGTTTGGGATAGCAATCTTCACTCCCCTTCCCCCACCGCCATTCCTCGCCGATGGAGAAACTCCATGAGCTATGCCGAAAGTCGCCGCATCATTGACGTGGATAGTCACCTCATTGAACTCGATGACTTCCTCCTGAACGCTGCGAGTCCCGAGGAGAGAACGCACATCCCCTCCATGTCGGAACAGCGCGAACTCCCGGTTTCCGACCAAGCCATGGCACGAGCGCGGCAACACTTCGCAAGGCGTCGCGAGGACCCTGAGGTCATGGTCCGATTTGAAGCCGCGCTGCTGGACAATCGACGGAGTGGTTGGAGTCGACTTGGGGCGTTCGACCCGGAAGAAAGGTCCCACACTTTGGACCTTCTTGGTTTCGAAAAACAGCTCATCCTACCCACTTTCGCGTTCCACCAAGTGGCCCAAGTCCGCCACCCCAAAGCCAAGGCCGTCTGCGCGAGAGTCCTCAATCGGGCCATGGGGATTTTTTGTTCCACCGACCCACGTCTTTACGCGATCGGCTACGTCCCGCTGGCCTTGGGTCCGGAGAAAGCCACGGCGTTAGTCGACGAGGCCTTTAGCGACGGTTGCTACACCGTCATGATCGACACCAACCAGCCCGAACCGAGCGCTCACTCCTTCACCCACCCCGTTTACGATCAGGTTTGGGATCGTTTCACTCAACACCAAAGACCTTTTGTTATCCACGTTGCTGTCAACGGAGAATACCAAGCGATCTCACCCAGTTTTCAAAACAACGGACGACCTCCGCTTAAAATTGGCGGGGACGCAGCCACCACGCCTCTCGGATTTGTTGCTATCAAGAATAGTGCCGAACTTTTTCTCTCGGCCATGATCTTCGACGGCGTCTTCGAACGGCATCCGAGACTTCGCGGTATCTCTATGGAACATGGAGCTTTCTGGCTCCCGTCTTGGCTAAAGGCTCTCGATTTTACGGCTCAATCCTTGCGACACCTCGGCTCAATCAACCAGGCGCCGTCCGAGGTGGCTCGAAAGCATATTCGAGTCTCACCTTTCGCTGGCGAACCCGTCGGCTGGATCATTGAGAACGTCGGCCCTGAAATGCTGGTCTTCGCCTCGGACTACCCACACCCAGAAGGCACTTCCGATCCCATCCGGAAGTTCGAAGCGACCATGACTGAATGCGATGAGACCACGCTAAAAGCCTTCTACTACAATAACATGGCGGAATGGATGGGGCTTCAGGAGTGAACGATCTAACGCGACACTCGCTCGACATCATTACCTTTGCGGATGGACTGGCCTCGGCTGACCTTCTTGATTTTGTCCAGCGACTCGAAGGGCTCGGCTACGAAACCGCCTGGATTCCCGAATTTTTTGGACGCGAGCCCTACTCGACGGTCGCCTACCTGCTGGGAAAAACAAATCGCATCCAGATCGCGACCGGAATCGCCAACGTCTACGCGCGAGACGCGATCGTCACTGCACAGCATAGACATGGCCTCGCAGAACTCTCGGGGGGACGCTTCGTCTTGGGACTCGGAGTTTCACACCCTCCCATGGCTGAGGCTCATGGGGTCCCTTGGCAATCTCCGCTTAAGAAAATGCGCGAATACCTCGACGTACTCGAAGCATTCAAAGTTCAGGCCCCAAAGCCCCAGACACCGGCACCGCTTTGGATGTCTGCCCACGGACCTAAACTTTTGGGTCTCGCTGCGGAACGTGCAGATGGAGCCAACACTTACCTTGCCCCGCCCGCCCACACTCGGAACGCCCGCAAAATTCTAGGGCCAGACAAACGTCTCAATGTCGTGCTGCACTGTTGCCTTTGCGAAGACCCCGAAAAAGCGCGAGCAGCGGCGCGAAGGGCCCTTTCCATCTACATGCCCCTACCCGCCTATCATCGCCTATGGCAGGCTTGGGGCTTCAACGAATCCGATTACAAGAATGGCCCGAGTGATCGGCTCATCGATGCACTCGTCGCATGGGGCGACCGGGAAGCCATCGAAGAGCGCATGAAAGCACACCTTGAGGCGGGGGCGACTCAAATCGTCATGAGCCCACTTCAGTCGAAGGGCGGCGAAACACCATGGCCATTGATTGAAGCCCTGGCGCCCCAGCCCGCTCAAACCAAGCTTTGAAAAACGAAGCCGATTCGCCCAAGAAAAAGGATACTAATGAGTCGCCCGACACTTCGCACTGAACTCTGTGACCGCATCGG
>JAQWNI010000007.1 GCA_029268645.1 Myxococcota bacterium | reverse complement strand
CCGATTGCCCAAGCGGTCAGCCAGGGTGGAGACCCGGGGGCCGAGTTAGGCCGCCAGATTAAAGACGGTGCACTGTCCCGCGCGGGCCTTGTGGGCAATGTGTCGGGATGGCTTATCTTCGCCGCGCTTTGGGTGGTTCTTTAGCGCCCCCCTTGCTTCGGTCGGTCCGCCGCTGCCGCGGCAACTTTTCGACTTTTGCGGCGCTCCTGATGTCGTGTCCTCGGACCCACTGTCAAAATAGAAAGAGATACCGTCGATGAAGTTCGGTTTGGCTTTTGCGAGCAGTGTGGGGACGGATCCGGAATCGGCTTTGGAGATTTGCCGAACCGCGGAGCAGGTCGGCTTTGACTCCGTTTGGGGGGGTGAGCACGTGATCCGCCCGACCCGGATCGAATCGGCCTATCCCTATACGGCGGATGGAGAAATGCCCGGGGAAACCGACACGCCGATTCCCGACCCTTTGATCTGGCTCGCCTATGTGGCGGCGGCGGCGCCAACGGTTCGTTTGGGAACCTGTATTTTGATCGTTCCGCAACGCAACCCGGTGGTGCTCGCCAAAGAACTCGCGACCCTGGACTGGCTGACGGGGGGCCGGGTTGAACTGGGCCTCGGCGTGGGTTGGCTGGAGGAAGAATTTCAAGCTCTAGGCGTCCCTTGGGCGCGACGCGGCGCCCGCAACGACGAGTATGTCGCCGCCATGCGGGCTCTTTGGGCCGGGCCCCATGCGGAGTTTCACGGTGAGTTTGTGGATTTCGAGCCGGCTACGTGCAGCCCGAGACCGGTGAATGGGAACATCCCCATCTTGGTCGGTGGGGATACCCCGGTCGCGATCCGTAGGGCGGCTCGACTCGCCGACGGGTATTTCCCGGGCACCACAGACCCGGAGAAGCTCTCGTCGCTCATTGAGGCGTTGGCGCGAGAAGTCGCCGGGCAAGGGCGCTCCATGAGCGACATCCAAGTGCATGCCATTTTTTCAGAGTTTTCGGCGCCCGAGGCGTGTGTCGAACGCATGGCGGCGCAAGGCGTTGAGCGCGCGATGGTGCCGGCGTTCCTTTTTGCTGGCCCTGGGGGCTTGGATCGACTGGCCCAGTTTGGCGAGAAGGTTGTTCAGCCTCACTGCTGACGCCATCTCGCGAGGGCTCAAGTCGGCGCGTACCGTGGTTACTCTGCCTGCGAGATAAACTCGCGGATGGCTCGGAAAGTGGACTCGGGTTGATCCCGGAAGGGCCCGTGGCCGCAGTCGTCAAAACGCTTGAACTGAACCCATTGGCTCGGCAGGGCTTCGACGATTTCAACCTGGTCTTCGATGGGGCAGACGGGGTCTTGCTCTCCGCCCATGACCAAGGTGGGGCAGCGAACGCCCGCTAGGCCCGGCAGCAGGTTCATTCGGCGGATTTCGTCCCCCGCAAAATGGAACAGCACATCGAGAGCCCATCGGGTTCGCTCGGTGGCCTCGGGGTCGCCCGGACGCCGGTTGTAGGTCGGGAGCGCCGAGTTCGTGTAGGGACCGAGGGTTTCGGGGCTGGGGTTCTCCCAAAACGAGCGCGCGGCGTCGGCCACGTCGGCGCCGCCGATTTCCCTGAATCGATCGAGGGTTCGCGTCAGGTTCTGTCGCGCGGTCGTCGAGGAGAAAATGAGCCGACCCGGTTGATCGGGGTATCGGTGGGCGTAGGCCATGGCGACCATGCCCCCGAATGAGTTGCCCATCACGATGGGTCGATGAATCCCGAGAGCCTCGCAAAAGGCGTGGAGGTCATCGGCCCATTGGTCGAGATTCCAGCGCGCTGGTTCGCTTCGATCGCTTCGGCCCTGGCCGCGATGGTCGAGGTAGATGATTTGACACACATCGGTGAGCTGGCTGAAGGCCGGCTTGAAACCCGAATGATCAAAGCCTGGGCCGCCATGAAGGAGAATCAGTGTGGGGCGCTCTCGAAGCGTGGTCCCATCGGGAACGAGTGCGGCGCCCTCGACGTCGAAGAACAGCCGGACTCCGTTGACTTGGATTTTCATTCGTGGGCCTCGCTATCTGAGGTCAGATGTATTTGCTTGATGTGTCCGATGATGTCACAGAAAAGCGATCGAGGAACTCACGCTGGTTTTGAGGAGTCCTAGATGGACCGGAGCGAGACTGGAAATTTATTCGTTTTTCATCCGGTCCATGGGGGGCAAATGAATCTTTGGAGTCTGACGCGAGTAGCATGGGCTTTTTCGAGAAGAGGAGGAGTCGAGGCAATTCTGGGCTTCGATGGAAGGGCGCGGAGAGGCTCGTCTAGGACGGTCGGTCAGAGCCAAGCGGGGCTTTTGTGGGGAGTGGCGATCGTCTTGCTCGGCGTTCTCATTCTTTCCGACTCGGTGCGAGCTGAGCAGGAATCTCTCGCCCCCAATAAGTTGGATGAGATCAAGACCGCGTTGGCTTGGGAAAAAAGGTGTGCTCCCAGCTTTTGTATGCTGGCCCGGGCCGGTCTGGGGAAACGCTTGGGGGACGATGTCGCGCCGGATACGGTCGGCTATCGGTTGATTCTCAGCGACTCGTCCGACGAGGATGAACTGAATATTTTTGTGTTTCGGGAAGACGGGGCCCCGATCTATTTCGGCTGGCTCACCTTGGCACAGCGCGATCCCTCAAGTGCTGAGGACTTTGAGAAAGAGGCGCGGCTTCCCGTCGAGCTGATCTGCTCTGAAGACAGTTGCCGGGGTGATGTTCAACTGGATGAACCGCTCTCGGATGGCGGATCGGTCCGGCTTCACTTGACCTCGGCGCTGGCCATCTTTTTTATGTATGGCGAATCAGAAGCACGAGGACCTCGCGGGTATTCGATGATGTCGCTGGAAACCCTGCGCGAGGCCGCAGGGGAAGTCGGAAGGCCTTTGCAGCGGCAGCCGCCCAGCGAAGTGAATTCATCTACTGAGTCATAGAGGAATCTCTTGAAAGGATCTGAAGGTGCTGGGGGTAAGGGATATGTCGAAGAACCACGACTGGACGCTGTCGTCTTTTGTGCCGTGCTGAGTGATCCCGTGTCTTACTCACATCGCCTCGCTATTTCTACTGAGTTCATGTTCTTAAAACACAATAGAGAGTCACTTTTATGCAGCTTTAAGGGTGGATTTAATATTTTGTCTCCGCGGAGCCGCAGGATCGGTGTATAAGGAAAAAAAACCGAACTAAATCGCAAGGCTTAATGGCCTGCGAGGCAAATTATGTGCACTGGGTGTGTGCGGCGTTTGTGCGGAAGTTCAGTCGGAGAAGGAAAGCGGTCGTCTCGGGTACTGGAAAAGATCCCTGACGGTTTTTTTCCTAGCAGCAGTAGAGATGGTTCGTCGCGGATTGGGTGTTGAGCTCTTCCTGTCTTTAGATGGGTTCGGCCAAAATGCGAGGCGAAAAAATGGCTCGGTCTTTCCGTGGTATCCAACTCCCGCTCTTTTTGTTCCTCATGCTGGGCGTCGCTTCGTCGGCGTATGGGTTTAAGTTTGATTTTCAAACGGGGAACGCCAGTAATGCGAATGCGCTCTCTGCATCCGATGGTGGCTTTACGGCGACTGCCTCTGGATGGGGCGGCTTGGTCAATCCGCAGAACACATTTGACCCAACCAACCCATCTGGCTCCGGAGCCCAAAATCTCGGGGTTAATATTGGTACGGCGCTGGGCTTTGGCCGGGGGATTGGTTGCGGCACTGCGATCGGGATCAGTCAGTGTGATTTAATTTCGCCAGGTGGTGAAGACCTCTTGCTGCTCGAGTTTGATACGACCCTCGAAATTTCGCGAATCTACGGAACGCTGCTCGAAGATCCTGATGATGTCAGTGCGTGGAGCTGGAGCGGAGGGGGCTGGGACTTGATTGGCACGGACCCCTGTCCGCCGCCGGGCATCTTCAATTTCTGTGGCTCTTTCAGTCAATACGACGGCGAGGACATTGGTCTTGTGGGCGGGGGGACGCTTCTGCCCTCGAATCCCACGTCGTACCTGATGCTGGTGGCCGAGAATTCGGGGGCCAGCGCTTTTCGCTTGGGTTTTGTCGAGGGGACCCCGATCCCCGAGCCCTCATCCGGATTACTATTTGCGATGGGGCTCGTAGGGCTGGCCGGGCGGTCCCTGCGAATGAGAGCGTCGCTGCTCGCATCGAGGCGCTGATCCATGCTCCATCGCCTTTGAAGGGATCCTGCGGAGCGGCGGGGGCCGGACTCGCTGCGGTCGCGATCTGACGGCCATCGATCGGCTGCGGATATCCCCCCGGCGACAGAATCTCGCTATTCTGCAGCGCTCAGTCCGATTTGGGCTGCTCGCCAAGGGAGAAGCGGATGCTGGCCAAGAAAGTCGATGTGGATGGACTGTCGGATCGGGAACGTGCGAATACGGATCTCGTCTCGGCGCGGTACGGAGTCCAGACGGTTCCGAAGTATGAGATGCCCGAAGCCGGGATGCCGGGGTGGCTGACCCGCCAGGTGATTTCGCGGGAGCTGCAACTCGACGGAAATCCTCTGCTCAATCTCGCCTCCTTTGTGACGACCTATATGGACGAGAGTGCGGATCGCCTTTTTGCGGAGACCCTTTCCAAGAACTACATCGACCAGGACGAATACCCGCAGACGCAAGAGATCCACAATCGTTGCGTCAATATGCTGTCGCGGCTTTTTAATGCTCCGGAATCCGAGACGTCCGTTGGGACAGGAACTGTGGGCTCTTCAGAGGCGATTCATCTCGCCGGCTTGGCCTTTAAGTGGAAGTGGCGAGAGCGACGACAGAAGGAGGGAAAGCCGACGGATAAACCGAACCTCGTCGTCGGCGCCAACGTTCAGGTGTGCTGGGAAAAGTTCGCGCGTTACTTCGATGTCGAGCTTCGTTGTGTCCCCGTCACCCATGAGCGGTATGTCCTGGGTGTTCCCGAGGCCCTTGAGTTGGTTGATGAAAACACCATCGGGGTCGCGGCCATTTTGGGCAGCACCTACACGGGCGAATATGAACCGGTCAAAGAGCTGAACGACGCGCTTGTGGAACTCAACGAAAAAACCGGCTGGGAAGTGCCGATTCATGTCGATGGGGCGAGTGGCGGGTTTGTTGCGCCTTTTTTGACTCCGGAACTCGAGTGGGACTTCCGGTTGCCTCTCGTCAAGTCGATCAATGCTTCCGGTCATAAGTTTGGCTTGGTGTATCCCGGCATCGGTTGGGTGATTTGGCGCGATGAGTCGGAACTGCCAGAAGGTTTGATTTTTCACGTGAACTATCTGGGCGGAGACCAGCCAACCTTTAATTTGAATTTCTCCAAGGGTGCGTCCCAAATGCTGGCCCAGTACTTCAATTTTCTGCATCTGGGGCGTGAGGGGTATACGGCCATCATGCAGACGGCAGACTCCAATGCGTCCTACCTCGCTGAGCACCTTGCTCGGGCCGGCAATCACATCATGAGCACGCCGAAGACCGTTCCGCTGGTTGCGTGGTCGATGCCTCAGGAGGATCGCTTTACCGTCTACGATGTGTCGGATCGTCTGCGGGCTCGGGGATGGATCGTGCCCGCATACACAATGCCCGATAATGCGACGGATCTGGCCCTTTTGAGGGTCGTCGTCCGCGACGACTGTACCCGGGATCTGCTTGATCTGTTGATCGCGGACATCGATCGCAGCGTGGTCGAGTTGGGCCAAGAGCATGGTCAGCAGTCACGGTCCGCGTCTGTTGCCAAGGACAAGAAAAGCCAAGGGGTTTGTTGATCGGCCTGTTGAGCGGACAGGGCGGCGGAGACAGCGTGTTTGGGGAGTAGATTGGAAGATCGTCAAATCGGTCGGGTCCGGGTGCTTTTTGGGGCCGCCGGAGGGAAGTATCCCGACGGGAATTCGCTGCTTGTCGAGGGGCGAGAGGAGTCCCTCGTCATTGACCCCGCTCTCGGGCTGGTGTCTCGGGGAGCGGCGAAGCCTCAGGTCGATCGCGTCCTGAATAGTCA
>JAQWNI010000006.1 GCA_029268645.1 Myxococcota bacterium | reverse complement strand
CTGGAATGTCGATTCTGGATGCCGAAGTCGTATATGAGGAATTTGGACGCGCGCTGGCGCCGATTCCCCACTTCGTCAGCTGTGTTTTGTCAGCCAATGCTTTGTTGGCTGCCGGAAGCGAAGAGCAGAAAAAGGCTTGGCTTCCGAAAATCGCTTCGGGTGAGGCGATTCTGACCCCTGCATGGCTGGAGCCCAAGAATGGTTTTGGGCCCAAGGGGGTTCAGGCCAAGGCGGAAATTTCCGGTGACGAAGTCGTAATCACGGGCACCAAGCTGCACGTCCAATTCGCTGGCGCTGCCCAGCAGCTGGTGGTCTTGGCGCGCACAGGAGAGAGAGCCGAGGATGTCGATCTCTTTCTGGTCGATCCGCAAAGTGAGGGTGTGGAGCTAGAGCAGCAGAAGACCATCGCATCCGACACGCAGTACAAAGTGACGCTCAACGGAGTTCGTGTTCCGCTGTCCCAGCGTTTGGGAGATGCGGGGACCGGCTGGCGAACCTGGGACAAGGTGATGCACGATGGAATCATCTTGGCCGCTGCCCAAGCGATGGGAGGGGCTGCGCGGTCTTTGGAGATTACCTGCGAATATGCCGCTGAGCGGACGCAGTTCGACAAGCCGCTTGCCGCCTTTCAGTCGATATCCCATTACCTCGCAGATGCTTCAACCGCGGTGTCGGGTGGAACAACCTTGGTACAAGAGGCCGCCTGGGCGCGTTCGAACGGGAGAAGTGTGGCCAGTTTGGCTCCCATGGCCAAGCTGTTCGCCTGCCAGACTTACAGGGACTTGACGGCGATGAGCCTGCAGGTTTTCGGAGGCGTGGGTTTTACCGTTGAATACGATGCTCAGCTCTTTTTTAGGCGGGCGAAGCAGCTACAGCTTTCATGGTGGGATACGTCTTACCTTGAGGAATTGGTGGCTTCAAGCGTTCTCGCCTGAACCTTTTTCGGCGAAAAATGGGTACAGGGGGAGAGGTCTATGGCTCACGCGGTGGCTGAGGTGGATGTGAATGCTTCTGCCGACACCCTGTACGCGTTTTTGGCTGATTTTGGCTCTGTCTCTTGGATGCAGGGAGTGACAAAGGTCGAGGTCGAGGGCGACGGTCCCGGCATGGCGCGGTCGATTTATGCCGGTGGAGAAGAGTGCGTTGTCGAGGTCCTCGAAAGCCTTGAACCGGCTGAACGTCGGGTGGGCTACACGATCACTCAGAATAATCCTCTGCCTGTGGCCGACTATCACGCACATTGCACTGCCATCGAAGTGGGCGCAAACAGCAGCCGTCTCCGTTGGGCCTGTGATTTTACGCCGGCTGATGGGGTGGATGAGTCTTTGGCCGTTGCCCAAGTCGAAGCGATGTATGGCGTTCTCGCGGGTTGGGTGAAGAACGCGATCGAGGAGCCCAGCTGAGAGTCGTTGGGGTTTCCTGCTCAACGGAGGACGGATGACACGCGATGCGTCGGCCCGAGTGTTGGATGGGCAGACCTGGTCAGATTTTTGTCGGGCCCTCGAAGAGGCTGGGCAGGTTGTGCTGGGCGAAGGATCGCCCCGAGACTCTTTCGATCGAGCCGAGGGCTTCCGTTACCTCAGCCGTCTCACGCGGACGGCTTTGGAAACCTTCGTGGAATTCGCTGACCCTGAGGCCCCCGTTCTCTTTAGACCTGCCCATGAGACGGTCAAGATCGGTGCGGATAACCCGGACAATTTCTACCAGAAGGCGGCGATCTCCGGAGCAAGTCGCTATCGGATTTGGGGTCATCGCGGCACGGTTCACTACCTCGGATTTGGGACCTACGCGGGGGACTACGGATCGGGAGGGCGCCGGGGGCAGACCGGATACCTTGAGGCGAGTGATCTCACGGTTGATGAAAGCGGTGCTTTTGAAATCCTTGTGAGCTGTGAAGATCCGGGGACTGGGAATTGGTTACCGATGGACCCGGACACGTCTTCGCTGATCGTTCGTCAGACATTTGAAGATCGTGAGGCCGAAGAAGTCGCAGAACTCCAGATCGCTTGCCTTGATGCAGCCCGGGCTCCCCGGGCTCTGACACCGGAGGATCTGGATCAGGGCCTTTCGAAGGCTGCGGCATTTGTTGGAGGAACAGCTCGTCTTTTTTCTGAATGGGCGGAGGGGTTTGCGAAGAGGCCGAACGAATTGCCCGCCTTTGACCCGGCCGTGGCGGGAGCCGCCCACGGCGACCCTCATATCCGCTACTACCACGGCTATTTCGAGATTGACCTTGGTGAGGCCTTGGTGATTGATTTGCAGCCGCCGCCCTGCGATTACTGGAACTTCCAGCTGAACAATCACTGGATGGAATCTCTTGATTGGCGCCATTATCGGATTGATCTGAACCATCGAACAGCCCATGCAAACTCAGACGGATCGGTACGGGTCGTGGTCTCCCATGAAGACCCGGGGCATCCGAATTGGCTCGAGACAGCCGGACACCGCCGGGGAACGATGTGTTTGAGGTGGATCCGAGCCGCTCACCATCCGGATCCGACCCTCCGCTTAGTGGCGTTGGGTGACTCGACCATATGCGGTGATTAGAGCGCTAAAAGTCGAATCGGATGCCCCATCCAAGAGTCACGTAAGTGAGATCTTGGATGGCCCCAAAAGGCTTGATGTAGCTGCTTTCGAGGACGATCGCCCAGTCCTGGGCAACCTCGATGTCGACCCCTCCCCCGAAACGCATCACATAGCCGCCGTTGTTTCCCAATTGTGCATAGCGACCCGAGCAGTACCAGTCCCACGCGTAGCCGGGAGTGCAGACGGCGCCAATTGAATCGCTGCTTCGCAGCCCGGCCCACATGCCCCCAAGGCCGATGATGACTTTGGGTTGAACCCTTCCAAGGGGGAAATAGGCGACTACGTTGGCCGTGACATTTCCGCCGTCGACTGTGAGGCCGACCGTGGGCGGAAGCCCAGAACCCGGGTAGTTGGGGTGTTGGCTGATGTCGTATTTTGTTTCGAAGCCCGATAGGAAATTGCCTTCGACTTCAAGGGCGAAGTAGGGGTTGAGGCGCGCGCCCCCCTTGAGGAGGAATCCATAGCTCCCATTGAATCGCTGCCCCTGGTCGTTTTGGAAGGCCGCGAATCCGTTGAGTCCGCCGACGAGCGCATAGCCACCCGTGCTGACGTGGGCGTTTCTCCCGTTTGTCGGGCCGGCTTCGCCATCGGTCCCGTTTTCCGCCCAGGCGGCGGAGGCGAGCAGGGCGATCAGGCCGCAGCCGAACCATTGAATTGCCCGGATTCGTCCGCAGGTCGCGCGTTTCATGATTGAGCCCTTCGCCGCCGTGGGGCTGCTGGTTTTCGTTGAGACAGGGGCTGGGGGCGACTCAGACGTCTTTCATGTGGGCAATGACGTTCTCGCCGAAGCTGGCCATCATGTCGAGTTTTTGTTGCAGGGAGGCATCCGGGCCGCATGTGTAAACGAAGGGGTAGTTGACGGATCCGTGGGCGCCTAGGGCGGAGAGTTCGCTCATTTGCTCCGGTGTGGCTTGTTCTGTGAGAGGCACGATGTTCTCGCAGGGCTGATCGCCGCGTCCCGCTTTCTCTCGAAGGTCACTGAGTGTGCGCAGAATCTCCTTGGCATCCTCAACACTGTTGCCGGCGCCGAGCCATCCGTCCCCAAGTCTTCCGGCTCGCGAGAGGGCTGCGCGGCTGGCGCCTCCGATGGCGATGGGCACTGGCTGCGGGGGCGCGGGGGTCTGCGTCATGGCGGGAATGTCGAAAAATTCCCCCTTGTGCTCGACGACCCCTCCTTGCCACACTTTGCGAAGCACTTCGATGCTCTCGTTGAAGCGACGGCCGCGGCTAGAGAATTCAACTCCGAGGGATTCGAATTCTTCTTTCATCCAGCCTGCCCCTGCTCCAAGAATGACCCGGCCCCCGGAAAAAAGAGACAGTGTGCCGACGGATTTGGCTACTTCGAGAGGGTGGTAGAGCGGCAGGATGTAGATCAGTGTGCAGAAACGGAGCCGTTCGGTGCAGGCTGCCATGGTCGCGATGGTGACCCATGGGTCTGGAAAAGGCGTGGTGGCGTCAAAGTCTGGCCGGCCCGAATCTGAATAAAGATAAGCGGGCTCGTACTGCGCCGGGACAAAAAGGTGATCGGAAACAAGGACGCCCTCGAAGCCAGCGGCTTCGGCTCCCCGCGCGATTGCAGGAAGCTCAAGGGGGTCATTGAAGGCGGTGGACTGCCAAAATTTCATCGGGGTTTCCTCCCTTTCAGGTCCATGGCCAGAAGCACGCGATTGGGGCGAGATTCAGCGGACGTTTTCAATCTCCGGTGAATTCAGGGGCTCGTTTCTCAAGGAAAGCCGAGATGCCTTCGGCGCCATCTCGCGTACTCGCCGCTTTTGAGATTCCCCGAGATTCCAGTTCCATTTGCGCCTCAAAGGTATGGTCGAAGGTGCCGAGGATCAGCCGCTTGGTCTCCGCGAATGCGGAAGTCGGCCCGCTTGCTAACTGTCGAGCGAGAGACATTGCTGTGTCGTCGAGCTCTTCGTCGGGAGTGACTTGGTTGACGATTCCCCATTCCAGCGCGGTGGCTGCATCAAGCCTTCTGTTGGTGAGCATTAGGTCGAGGCTACGCCGAGTACCGATTAATCGAGGCAGGTGGTAGGTGGAGCTCCCATCCGGCACGAGCCCTGCGGCCGTATAGGCCATTGTGAACTTGGCGTTCTCGCTGCATAGAGCCAAGTCCGAGGCGCAAGCCATGCTGAACCCTGCACCGGCTGCTGCACCGCGGATCGAGGCGATGACCGGCGCCCTCATCCGTGCGAGACGAGAAATGCCCGCATGGAGGTATGTGGTCATTTCTTTGAGAAGGGCAGATTTGCCCGATCCGGCTTTTTGCATTCCAGCCAAGTCGCCACCGGGGCAAAAGAGTTTCCCCGTCGAGCCAAGCAAGACAGCCCGTACGGTTGGGTCTTCATCTGCAGCCAGGGCGGCGTACATCAAGTCCTTACACATCTGAAGGTTGAGTGAATTCGCCGCTTTGGGTCGGTTGATCCTGATATGGGCGATGCCTTCGTCAAGCTCGTAGAGGAGGGTTTCGAATTCCACGATGTTGGGTCTTCCTCCGGCGTGTCCGGGTTGGTTGGGGAAGGGGCAGCCTAGCGTTTCGGGAGGCTGATCACCTTGGTTTCGAGATACTCTTCGAAGCCGGCCACGCCATTTTCCCTTCCGACGCCGCTTTGGCCATAGCCTCCGAAGGGCGTGTCGACGTCGAACCATTGGGCCCCGTTGATCGAGAGCGTTCCGGTTCGGATTTGGCGAGCCACACGAAGCGCCCGCTCTTCGTCGCCGGACCAGACGCCCCCGGACAGGCCAAAGATTGAATCATTGGCGATGCGAATTGCCTCCTCTTCGTCTGAGTAAGGAATCGCGCAGAGAACGGGTCCAAAAATTTCTTCCTGGGCCACGGTCGAGTGGGGTTCGACGTTGGCAAGGAGGGTCGGTTCTACGAAGAAACCTTTTTCCAGATGGTCCGGCCGGCTCCCGCCGATGACAACCTGGGCTCCCTCTTCGCGTCCCTTTTCGATGTAACCGAGAACCCGCTCTTGTTGACGGCGACTAACCTGTGGTCCCATCATCTTGCTGGGGTCTGTTGGGTCGCCGTAGGGAATTTTCGCCATCGCTGCGGCCAGTTTTTCGACCCCTTCATCGTATCGGTTCTGCGGAAGCAGGACCCGAGTTTGCAGCGCGCATCCCTGACCCGCATGAGTGCAAACTGAGATGGTCACCATCGGGACGGCTTGGTCGATTTCGATATCGTCGAGGATGATCGCTGCACTCTTTCCGCCGAGTTCAAGGAATACTTTCTTGACCGTCGGGGAAGCGGCCTCCATGACACTTCGGCCGGTGGCCGTAGAGCCCGTGAAGGTCACCATGTCGACCCGGGGGTCGGCGGCGAGCATCCCGCCGACTGAATGATCCGCCGAGGCGACCACATTGAATACTCCGGGGGGGATATCGGTTTTCTCCGCAACGAGTCGACCGAGCATCGTGGCAGACCAGGGTGTATCGGGCGCGGGTTTCAGGATGACGGTGTTGCCTGCCGCGAGCGCGGGCCCGATC
>JAQWNI010000005.1 GCA_029268645.1 Myxococcota bacterium | reverse complement strand
GGGAAGACGACGCGGTATCAGAGCCACCCGACCGATCGACCGCAGGGGTTCGACTCGGAGGCCAGACACGCGTTTGGTGGTCCGTCGCTTTAGGCAGCGGGGTATTTTTGGTCTGCGCGCTCTTCTGGGACTGGTACCTCGCGGCCGGAATCGGAATGGTGGCCGGAGCGCTCGCTCATGTGAGCTTCACGGCTTTAGAGAAAAAACGAACCCTTCAACTCGAAGAAGGACTCGCCGAGGCCATCGCGCTGGCGAGTTCCGCTCTGCGGGCCGGGGCCAGCCCCGTCGATGCGCTGGAGCGCGCCGCAAGAGCCGTGAAGGGTCCCGCCCAACCGGTTCTACTCGACTTATCGGGCGCTCTTCGATTGGGAGATGACGTCGAACGAGCGCTGGAGGGGCTGGTGAATCGTGTTCCCCTAGAGTCTTACCGGCTTTTTGCCGTTGCCCTAGCCGTTCAATGGCGAGCCGGCGGAAGCCTTGAGCGATCGCTCGCCGTCGTGGCCCGCGCGGTCCGTGACCGGGTCGAGCTCGAACGTCGCATCTTCTCCCAAGCGGCCCCCACTCGGGTGTCCGTCTTCGCCTTCGTGCTCGCCACCCTCGCGATTGCCTACTTGATGTGGCAGAACGACCCAGCCAACGTGGAGCACTTCCTCACATCCTCCACTGGCGTCAAACTCGTCGGGACCTCGATCTGGTTGCAGGCAATCGGCATTCTCTGGATGTCCCAGATGTCTCGGATTCGCGTCTAGTGGCCCCTCCCCTGAGACCAAGATCGGCATGAATCAGCCCATCCTCATTTTAGTGATCTTGGTGTTGATTGTGGCATTGGGCACAACGATCCTTTCGTCCCAAAGGCGGGCCCGGGCTCGGGCCCGCCTTTGGGACGAGGCTGCACCCGCCTTCGAGCACCGCCCTGAGCTGGGCCGGATCGCCCGGTGGCTGATGCTCGCAGGAATCCGCGGCCCCACCGCCTCCCTTCGCTTCGGACTGGCCTGCTTGCTGTGCGCTTCCATCGCCGCCGTTGGCGCGCCCTTCATGGCCGCGAGCCCCCAGCTCACCGCCACCGCCTACGACCTGTCTTCCCTGCCCGTGATGGGCGCGCCGCTCGCGCAGCTGGTGCTGATGTTGCCGTGGTTCGCCGCCCTGCTCTTGGGCGGCATGCCCGCCCTTTTGGTCCGTGCGCGCCGCGATCGCCGGATCGTGGCCGTCGAGGAGGACCTGCCTTTGGTGCTTGAACTCCTCGCCACCCTCGCCGAAGGGGGCCTTGGTTTTGACGCCTCCCTCGACCGCGTGATCGAGTCCCAACCCTCAGGGCGCCCGCTGGTCGACGAGCTCCAGATCTATCGCCTGGAGGTGCGCGGCGGTGGCTCCCGCGTCGAGTGTTTACAGCGGCTCGCCAGCCGTCTCGAAGTCACACCGGTCAACAACACCGTGGCGGCGCTCATTCAGGCCGAGGAAATGGGCTCGGGCCTCGCCGACATCCTGAGGCCGCTGGCCGAAGATCTTCGCCAGCGACGCCGAGAACGGGCCTTGGCCAAGGCCGAAGCCCTACCCGAGAAGCTGGTATTTCCGTTGGTGATTGGCTTCCTGCCGGCGCTGCTGGTCTGGACGCTGGGGCCCTCGTTCTTTCAGCTCGTGAACACCATCGACACGATTACGCGCGGCACCGGCCAGTAACCCGCGCGCGTCTGCGGCCCAGCGCCGTCAGCAGGGTGATCCCCGAGATCAACATGGCGGCCGCACCCGGCTCCGGGGCCTCGGAGATACCGGCGGCACCCTGCGCATCGCATTCCGGATCGCGGTCTGCATAGAGGTTCGCCGCACCGAAGTCGACCGCGCGATAGTCGATGAAACCGTCGCCATCGTTGTCAATGCCGTCGTCACACTCGAAATCGGGCGACTTCTCGGAGTCGTCCGAAGCGCTCGTACAACCGGGATCGCCCCCCGCAAAATCAACCAAACCATCCTGATCGTTGTCGACGCCATCATCGCAGAATGGAAAAACGAGATCATTCTCGATTTGCTCGATCGCGACCCGCTGAGCCGTCGCGGGCGTCCCCACGGTCGCAAAAGCAAAATGAGCGAGCTCGACCTCCGAGAAGTTCGGCATCGAGACCTGGGCTTTGATCATATAGACCCCGGTCGTCGGCAGCCCGCCCGCTTGGCGACGCAGGTCCCAGTCTGCATGAAAATGGATATTGCCCGATGCGCCGGTTTCATCAATCAGGACGCCTTCGATCGCATTTGCCGAACCATCGGCCGCCACGGTCACACCCGTCTTATTGTCAAACCGCAGAATCTCATCGAGCACCACAGGCGTCCAAACCACATCACTCGGATCAAGGCCATCTCCGTTGGTGTCAACCGGGTCCCAGTAGAGAAGATTTCGCGGGACCCCGCCTGCGGTCGGCATCTCCGGGAGAAAATCGATATAGAGCTCCGCGAAGGGCGGAAGCGGCCCGAGTAACGGCGCCTGGGCGCACGGGTTCGGGACCGCATTCCAGCCAGGATCGTCATTCGAGTACGAGCCGTCCAGCCGGCCGTCGTAGGCCCCGACTGGGTAAATCGTCGAAAAGGGAAAGGTCGAGAAATCTCTCGCACCGACGCGCAGCTGGGAATATTCAGACGTCTGAGAGTCATCGAAGATCTGGGACGCACAGCTCTCGGCAGCCGTGAGCAATCGCGCCGGCAAGACGTCGCAATGGGTTCCGCCGCATTCCACAGAGGCCAAAGCGGCGTTTGCCGACAACCACGAAACGACGGTCAAGGTGACCATCCAGAGCAAAAACTTCATCGTCAACGTTCCCCGGGAAAGTAAAGAAGGCCCGGGAGACGACCAGTGCCGTCCCCCGGGACCCATTGCCCACACATATTGGCTTAGGGATCTCGTTTTTGTTTGATTCGACTAACTGCGGCGGCGCCCATTCACCGCAAGACCCGCCAAGCCGAGGCCCATCAAGAGCGCCGTGCCGGGCTCGGGAACAGCTGCAGCGACAACATCGACTGCCGCCTCATGAGCCTCTTCATCCTCGAACCCGAACCCAAACACAACTCCCCACTTATCCGAGGAGCTGAGGCCCGCGATGTGCGTGACACCGAAAATGGCATAGAAACCGTCGGTCGGGTCAGAGGCTCCACTGCCGTTCAGGGTGAAATCGGGATGGGTATCGAAAAAGCTGTTCGAACTCGTGGAGTCCAACTCGATTCCCGAAAGAACACTGGCTCCGTTCAAAATTCCACCGGAAGCATTATTCCCCTCCACGGTGAAAGTTTCCGCGTTCGGGACAGCGCCAAAGTTCACGGCACCCAAGCCATCCCAATAGAGGATGCTCAAACCGGTCCCGAGTGAGCTCGGTGCGTAGACCATCGACATGCTGTGGGCCGCGTTGGCGGGCAGGAGACTCCCCCCAGCGGGAAGGGCCGCTTCGCCCCCGGTAGGAATTGAGAAGAAGCCCGGCTCTTCGGCCAGACCAATCGATCCAACCGGGTTGCCGCCTTCCTCAAGCTCTGCCTCATAGACGTAGTTGCCGACCTCGCCCTCGGCTTCACACCCGGGCTCGCCGGCTCCGCCAAAGCAGTCGACGTCGATGAATCCCAGTTGGACCTTCCCGCCGTCCTGGTACACCAAAGCATCCATGTGGCCGTGCTCTTCATCCGCGACGGCCCCAGTGGCCACCATCATCGCCCCCGAAACCACCGCAGCGATTGAGAGCCGGTACAAAAGCGAAAACTTTCTCATGACTTACTTACCCTTCTATCCGAACTAATTAATACCTGCGCTTCAGCCCAATCGGTCTCAAGCACCCTGCCCCCGGGAATCCTTGAACAAACTCCTCGCGGTACACAGACCAAGTGCCCGAGCCTGGCAATTGGTTCCATCAGACCGAAACCCGATTCAGTTCGCCCCCTTTGAAAAAGGAGTCATTGGTAGTCGTCAAGAATTCGGCTAGTTTCCTGGCGTGCCCTCATTCGTCTCAAGCCATAGTGCAGCTCAAACGCGCATTCCCTTCTCGCGTCGGGTGAGGACTGGTTTGATCGGCGGGCTCGCGCTGTCTGCGCTGTACCTCCTTGCAACCCACGACGCTTGGATCGAACACCCCACCTATGACCTAGGTCAGCTGGCTCTGGTCGAGATCTGCTCGCTGTGCGAACTCAGCGAATCGATTCCCGGCGGAGCAAACTTTGAGGAAACCGGCCGCGTCCTCACAAACACAGGGGTGTGGGAAGCGTCCGCGCCCGAGTATGCGTTTTGGCCCACTCAGCGAATCGCGGCAGAGCCTTCCTCTCCCCGAGCGCCTCCTGCCTCTTCTCAGGTGTAGCAGTCCGGCGTCACGATCGAGACGTCTCCTTTCCTCCTGCTCGCGTTTCTCCATGGGCCCGTGGCTTATTTTGTTGAGATTCACGTAGTCTAAATCGGTGGGAATGGTCGGCTCGGCGGAACGCCATCCGGAAAGCGTGCGACCCGAATCTGAGAGTGCGCCAACCCGGAGTTCTTCCCTTTGAGATCGCACAACCTCTGGTGGAAATCGCATAAGCGCGTGTCCGCTGCCAGGAGCGAGTGCGGTAGAAGGCTCGACCGATGGGACCATTTTCTTCTCGCTCAGTTCTTGCCTGGATCGGCGCGGCGATGCTCGCCTTCGCACCCTCTTTGGGGTCGGCGGATTCCGAAACGCGAAGCGTGACGCTGGGCATGCACGCCCGAATTGTGCTCGACCACGAAATGCAGCGCATTTCGGTGGGCAACCCCCGCGTGTTGGAAGTGCAGCTGATCAACAGTCGAGAACTGCTCGCACTCGGTCGAGGCGTGGGCCGTACAAATCTGCTTGTTTGGTACACCGATGGGACCACCGAAGACATTCATTGGACTGTCCAAAGAGACCTCTCGGTCCTTGAGCAGGTCCTCCGCGATATTTACCCGACCCTAAAGGTGGAGTCCGCGCCGGATCGCGACGCAATCATATTGCGGGGCATCGTCCCCGACATCCGGTACATGAAGCTCGCTGAGGCCGCGGCGGCCAATTACCTGCGCGCGGGGATCAGAGGCGGCGCTCGTGGGAACGATCTGGTGCTGCCCTCCGGACAGCGGGCACTCGACACACAAGCCGGTGCGGCCAACACCCCCTCGGACGCGGATACCCAGGAAGACATGCTGGACTCAGCGGTGCCGTCCCTGGCCTCTTCGTCGGCCAGCGGGCGGGGCACCGCCGTCATCAACCTGATCCAGGTCGGGGATCTGCCCGCATCAATCGAAGAACGCATCCATGCCGCCATCGACCCGCTCGGGGGCCAGGGAATCTCCGTGCGGCGAATCGTGCGGGGCCAAGTGGCCAATAATGCCACGGATACCTTCGTGCTTGAAGGCGAAGTGGCCGGGCAGATCGAACTGTCTCGGGTTTTGATCGCGGCTTCGACCGTCGTCACAGGCCGGACCAGCCGCAGCATTCAAGTCTTGACCAACGAATCCGGTGCCCTGGCGACAGGCGGTGGCGGTGGCGGTGGCGGTGGCGGTGGCGGTGGCCAGGGCTTCGGCAATAGCAACAGCCGCGCCATTGGCTCCGCAGGACTGCGAAACAACCAGATTCGCTCGAACATCGCCCGGGCCACAGCGCTTTCAACGGCTGGGGGGCGCATCTTGGCCTTCATTCACGTCCGGGATCTTCCCCAGGTCCGAGTACAGATCCGCGTGTTCGAGGTGAACCGAACCAAGCTCAAAGACTGGTTCCCCGCGATCAACGCAGTCAAGGTGGATCAGGGGCAACCCACAAACGGACAGCCACCGCTGATCCCTGGTTCGGGCACGACTCCCGGGGGCCGACCGAACTACGGCAGTACAACTTGGCAGATGGCAAACCGCCTGATCGGAGGCGCGGCTTCGAGTCAGTGGCAAGTGGTCGCCAGCGACTTTGCGCTGGATGTCTTCATGTCTCTGCTGGAATCAGAAGGCGTCGCACGAAGCCTCGCGCGCCCGACCCTGCTCGTTCTCTCGGGCGAGTCCGCGATCTTCAATGTCGGCGGGGCCATTCCCATTCAAAACACATTGACCACGGCAGCCGGCAACCAAAGCTTTACAGACGTGAACTTTCAGGAGTTCGGAATCACCCTCTCGGTCCGGCCCCTTGTCGGCAACGACGATGTCATCACCATGGACGTCAGTCCCGATATCTCGTTTCCAGACCCCGACCTGACAGCCGCCCTGAGGCTGGGCACGACGGGGGGGGCCACCACGGCCGCCTTCGAGACCCGGACACTCAGCACCAGCACCCGGCTGGCGGATGGAGCCGTGTTGGCGATTGGCGGACTGTTGCAACTGAAGAATTCGGTGAAGTCATCCTATACGCCCAAGGTGCAAGAAGTGCCCGGGGTGGGTTGGCTGGCCAAAAGCCTCAATCGAGACAGCGAAGAACTCGAGGTCGTCATCCTGGTGAGTCCCACCATCGTCCGCGACCCCATCGATGGCATCAGGCTTTGGGCGTATCCAAATGCCTCCGATCTGCTGCCCCAGCCCGATGGGGGCGCAGAAAAATCATGACGAAGACGGGCCGGGAAGGTCGAACTTCAAGGCTCCTGAACCCGCGGGAGTCGTATTCAGGAGCCATCAGCGCGATACCCCCCAAAACGAAGGCAGCGGTCGAAGGAGCGAGAGCCGAGTGCACCGAGACCTCGCATCGAACCAACCGTTTTTAAAAACTCATTTCTAAATAAACGAAGCACACGATTCAACGAAAACGAAAAAGGAGCTCAAAATGATGGGAATGCACAAGACGAAACGGACACGCCGCCAGGGCGGGGCCGCCCTGGCCGAGTATGGATTGATCGTGGCGGGCGTCACGATGGTGAGCCTGGTGGCGGTCAGCGTGTTCGGCTCCAAGGTGGGCGCGCTGATCGGCACGTCCGCCACGCTGCTGCCCGGCGCCTCCACGGACCAAAACGCGCCGGTCATGGTGGGGCAACTGATGGAAACCCGAACCGAAGACACCAACGGCGACGGCGTGAAAGAAATTGTTGTCGACGCGGCTCGGATTGTCGACAGCGGCGGCGGTCTCGTCGGCAGCGACAACGGGACCCCACGACTCGGCAATAGTGTTGGGGGCCTAGATCCCCACGACACCTCTCATCTTGTCCAACAAGGCTCCAGGGAAAACATGTTTCACGGCAACTAGGCGATCGCCCCCCGCATCAGGGGGGCCGCCTAAAGCCGCTGAGATGGGAATAGCGACGTAACCATGGACCGAGATCTCCAAGCGGAGCCTCGCAAGCGGGACAGCCGTCACCGCGCGGGGGGCATCCTCGTTGAGTTCTGCATCTCCGTGATGGCCTTGTGGCTCATTGCGGCGGCGATCGTCGATCTCGGTCGGGCTTTCTCAGCCGCCCACCTGCTGCAGAGTGCGGCTCGGTCGGCGGCCCGGGAAATTGCGCTCGATGACGAGACGGCTTGGAATGCACCTTTCCAGACCGCATTGGAAAGAGTGTTCGATCCCAACTACCTGGTGGTGGATGCCGGCTGTCTTGAGAGCCTTGCAGTGGAGGCGAGCACCACGCCGGACTTTGAGCTGAGAGAGGCCCTTCAGGGCCGGGTGCTCAACTTGGCCCTCAAACCCTTGATGATCTTCGAAGATGTCCAGCTCAATGGGGAACAGATCCGATTGATTCGTTACCCGGGTGCGCTGCTCGCGTCCGGGCAGCCAGACGATCAGGACACCTGCGCGCGCGAGGACTACACGGTGGGTATCCCGGAAATCAACGACGAGGATTCTCGCATTGATATGTTTCCGGTGGTCGCTGAACTCTTCGCGGGGTCTTATTCCTTGGAGACCTCAGGGGGTAATCTGATTCCGCCGGGTACAGCGACCCTCCAGCTCCGCTACCCCTTCCAGGCGGTGGCACTGAGCGCTTGGCGCGTGGTGGACGGGTTCAATCGCCCGGTGGGGGTGGCTGAGAACGATGACTATCAGGCCGACCTCGAGAGACTCGCCAATGGGGTCTCGACCCTCGATGCGCTGGACGCGCGCAGCAGTGATGGCGAACTGCAAGCCTATGCGCAAAATGACCTCGGCCAAACGCTGCCCGTCTATGGGGGGCGCCTGGGCCTAGGGGTCCAGGGGGTGCTCGGCCGAGAGGTGCGTCCGTATCGTCGCGTCATCACCGCCCAGGCGATGGCGCCCCGTGAAGTCATCGGATCGGGGAGCGGCCTGTGAGCCGACGCGTCCAGCCGCGCAGACGCCGGATCGCCTGGTCGGCTTGGCTGCTCCCTGGAGCGCTCGTCGTGCTGAGCCTGATCGGCCTTGGACTGCTGGCCTCATCGATGGGCTGGCTTTCGAACAGCCAACCCGCACGAAGAGAAGCCCCGCCTGGGACAATTCCGGTGCCGGTGGCCGCCACCGACATTCCGACTTATACGCGCATTCGTCTCGAACACCTGTTCGACTCCCGGACGGGCGATTTACGCATAATTTACCTGCCCGAGGGTTCGATCCTCCCAGAGACGATGGTCAACCCGAAGGATCTGCTCGGCCGGGTTCTCGCCGGGGATAAACGCAGTGGCCAAGTGTTCAGCGAGACCGATTTTTTTCCGATCGGGACCCGTGAAGGCATCGTGGCAGGCATCCCGTCGGGCAAGCGCGCCCTGCGCATCGATGCCAAGAAGGTCAATGGCATCGTGGGGCTGGCCCGGGGCGATCGCTTTGATCTGGTGGCCACAGACGATTTGAGCAAAGGGAGAAGAAGCCCGGTGATCGTGCAAGGCGCCGCCCAAACCTCGCTGGGCGCAATGGGCTCTTCGGTGCACTCGTCCATTGTGGTCGAAGACGGCGCGGTCGTTCAACCCCTTGAGACGCGCGCCATCCCTGGCCGCAAGACCCAACTCGTCGAAGAAATGGTCATCGCCGTTGCGCCCGAAGAAGTTGAGCTACTCACCCGGGCGCTGCATTCAGGCGCCCGCGTCGATTGTGTGCCGCGTTCGGGTCAGCCGGTAGCCGTCGGCCCAGAGCCCACAGCCCCAGCGGCGACACGGCGGGGCGGGGTCAATGTGGTGGAGACGATCTCAGGAGGCAAGCGTCGGGCGGTGGCCGTGCCTTCCGGCCCGGCGGCGATTCCGCCCTCCCCGTTCGGGACCAGATCGCCGACAGCGATTGGCCAAGAAAAGCTTGATCAGGACGGAGGGCGCTAGCGATGTTGGCTTTGATCGCAGTGCTCCTCGCCGGCCTGCTGGGTATGGCGGCAATGACGGTTGATCTCGGCCATGCCACCATGCAGCAGCAGCGGCTCGAAGGCTTTGCGGACGCTTCCGCCACCATGGCGCTCCGAGAAGAAGCACGACTCCGTTTCGCCCTGGCCCAAGATGCATCGCTTTTGAGCCGCTTGGGTTGCCAGGATACCGATAACGCGGCGGCTCGAGAGGCGTGCATTTTGGCTTGGGTACAGTCTTCGAGCGGAGTCGCAGCCGTGTATGACGCGGTGCTGCCGAGAGAATCGGATCGCGACATCGGCCAGTCCAATGCCGACGTGGCCCTCGGTCCGCCTCTTCCGCAAGGCTGCGGCGCGTTTTGCTGGCGCACCGAAGCCCTGCAACGGATCCCGCTGCTTTTTGGTCAGGGATCGAACCTCGGCTTCGAGGAGGGCTCGTTTCAAGCGACGATGGAGGCTCGTGAACGAGGCGAGCTGCTCGCTGAGGCCAACAGCCAAACGCCGCCCTCGTTGCGAAGCCAGGGCATTGCGATCAAAGCCGACTCGAAGGCCGAAACACGGCCCGTGGTCCGCGTCGGTCTCAACCCGGACCCAAACAACGAAAATTCTTTGATCCCCGGCCGGGCGCCCTTTGCCCTGCGCTTGGCGGTTTGGAGTCAAGTCAGCCCGGGCGGCGGCTTCATTCTCCTCGAAGACGGCAGCGGGGCGCTTCTCAGGCAAAACGATCCTGATCCTGCCCCAGCCGGACGTCGCCTTGGCAACCGAGAGGCGCTTCGAGCCGGTGAAAATCTTGGAAATGGCCCGACCGACAACGTCGACTGGAGTGCGCGGGAGGATGCCGCCGGAGCCTATGTTCCGCTCTTCGTCGAAACCGCCACCCCAGGGCAAGAACTCGTCGTGGGCTTTGGCTTTGCGAAGGTCGAGGTGCAGGAAGCCCTTCAGACCATCACGGTAACCCGACTCGAATCCCAACTCGCCCCGGGCAACGCCACGGCGTCGCCACGACTTTGGGTGTCCGGCAGCACAGAGATCACACAGCGCATCAGTGAAGTGCTCGCTTTGCGCGGCAACAACAGCGACCTGCTGCAGGCCCCGGTGCTGCAATGAAAAACCAAGACATCCAGAATCTGATCCGAACCCTACAGGTGTTGGTTGTGGGGCCAAGTCCCGAATTCGCCGGGGAACTGGAAGCGGCGCTTTTGGCCGCTACCGAGGCCAGGGTGTCCTTGCGTTCGACAGCTGATTTCTCCGAAGCGGCAGGAGCGTCTCGGGCCCGGCTGCCGGACGTAGTCTGCATCGAGCTGGGAAGCGACGCCGCCAAACTGCGCGACTTCGTGGCGGGCCTGCGGGTTCTGGCGCCTGATCTGCCTTTTGTTGGGATTCATGCCTCCGTACGAGAAACCAGCGCCAGTGCGCCCGATGTGCTGGTCGAAGCCGTGCGTTCCGGTTTTTTGGATGTCATCGAGCGACCCATTTCGAGTGCTGACCTGCGCCGGGTGATGCCCCAGATCATCGCGGCTGCGCGGGCGCGCGAGACCGCTGGGCGCGTTGTGGTGTTTCACAGCACCAAAGGGGGCGTCGGCAAGTCGACCCTTTCGGTCAATGTGGCGTGCGGGCTGGCTCGACTCCGTCCGGGGCGAGTGCTTCTGATCGATGCCTCCTTGCAACTTGGAGTCTGCGCCGTGGCGCTCGACTTGCCAGGCAAAAGCACGGTCGCGGATGCCGCCCGTGAACGCGATCGTTTGGATGAACGATTGATCCGTGAGCTCGCCGAGCCCCATGACTGCGGTCTCCGGGTGTTGGCCTCGCCTCGTGACCCGATTGATGCCGCCGACGTCGATGACGAAGCACTCGCTCGAATCATCGCCATTGGCCGCAGGGCTTTTGATTATGTGATTGTCGATACGCTCCCAACCGTCGATGGCACGATGCTGACGATTCTTGATTTGGCGGATCAAATTTACCTCGTCAACCAGGGAACAGTTCCCGATGTGATCGGTGCGGCGCGACTGATGCAGACCCTCGATGAACTCGACATTGCCCCGGGAAGACGGGCTGTCGTACTCAATCGTAACCTGCCTCCCTTCGCCGGGGCTTTGACCGCCGCCGAGGTGGGCGACCGACTCGGAACGGAAGTCGACTACGAAATCCCCCATGACAAGAAAGTCCTGACCGCGCTAAATCTGGGCGAACCGCGGGTCTTGCGGGCCTCGACTCGCTTCGGTTGGGGACGGGCGATGCGAGAGCTGGTGGAAGATGTCGACGCGCTGCATGCCGAAGCGCCGGAGGAGGACCAAGGCCTTTCCGCACACGTGGAGGACACCCTGTGAGTCGTCCCGAAGCATTGCGCGAACGCCTTCGTCGTGCCAAAACCGATGAGATCCGTGGCTGGACGCGTCCCTCGAGTGGGCCCGCGGCCACAGTCGACACTTCGACCCCCGCCCGAAATCAGGCGCGGTCGGCGTCATTGGATCTGAAAGGCGCGCTCCAGGCGCGGCTGCTGGACGAAATCGCCAACCGCGGTCTGATGAGCGCCAGCGACGAAGAGATTCAAGCCGCGGTCGAAGAATTCATCGGGCCCATCCTCGAAGAGGAGGAGTTGGCCTTCAATGAGATTGAACGCGCTGACCTCGTTCACGAACTCGTTGAAGAAACCCTCGGAGTGGGCCCACTGGCCCCGCTGATGGCGGACCCCGCCGTCACCGACATTCTAGTCAATGGCCCAGAAGCCGTTTATACAGAGCGCTTTGGGCGGCTTGAAGCCACCCGTGTGTGCTTCCGCGACCAAGCCCATGTGCTTCGAGTGATCGAACGCATCGCCGCCCGGGTGGGGCGACGCATCGATGCGGCTTCCCCGATGGCCGATCTTCGTCTGCCCGATGGGAGCCGAGTCAATGCCACGATCCCGCCGGCAACCCCGGACGGCCCCACCCTCTCGATTCGGCGCTTTGGGCGACGACGACTTCGCGCCAGCGAACTGCAAAACAACGGAGCGTTCTCCGAAGCGATGGGGTTGTTTCTTTCAGAGGCCGTTCGTTACCGCCAGAATGTTTTGATTTCTGGGGGCACCGGAGCGGGCAAATCGACGCTACTCGGGGCGATGGCCGAGTTCATTCCCGCCAGCGAACGCATCGTGACAATCGAAGACACCTTGGAACTGATTCTCGATCAGCAGAATCTGGTTCGCCTCGAGGCCCGTCCCGCCAATGTCGAGGGACGCGGCCGCATCGCGCCCAGGGACCTTGTCATCAACAGCCTCCGCATGCGGCCGGACCGGGTGATCGTGGGCGAGGTCCGTGGGGGAGAAGCCCTCGACATGCTGCAGGCCATGAACACCGGCCACGACGGAAGCCTCAGCACTGTGCACGCCAACGCACCCCGCGATGCCCTTTCTCGTGTGGAGACCATGGTGCTGATGGCCGGGGTTGACCTGCCCTCCCGGGCTGTGCGGGAGCAGATTGTTTCCGCTCTTGATTTGATCGTACATGTTGAACGCATGGAGGATGGGGTGCGTCGCGTTTCGCGAATTACAGAACTTGCAGGGATGGAAACGGAGACGCCGCTCTTACAGGAAATTTTCCGCTTCGAGCGGCGCGGTGTTACACAGAGCCGCGTGGAGGGAGACTTCGTTGCCACGGGGATTGTGCCCCGCTGCGCGGAAACGCTGCGTCAGCGCGGAGCCACGATGGCCCCCGAGTGGTTCCAGTCGCGCCCGGGGAGCTCTCGGTGAAGACCCGATGGCTTGACCATGCGAGCGTCTGGGTTCTGGTGATCGGCATCGGGTTCGCATTTGCCTGCGCCTCTCAGAAAACTCCTGGAAAAGACGACCCGACAGTACGCATCACCAAGCTGTTGGACGAATGGGTCCGTGTTCACGAAGCCGGTGGATCCTGTGCCAGCGGAGGCCGGAAGTATCCCTTTGTGGATTGCGGCCGCATCCAGGCGGCCATTGTCTCGCTTGGACTTGAGTTTCCCAACAATCCAGAGGTTCTACTGGTCAATGCGGTCATCGCTTACGAGACCCATCAGCCTGAAAATGCCGAGAGCTATCTCGATGCGCTCCTTGAGCAGGACTCCAATGAGCCGGGGGTGGCGGTTTTACGAAGCAGGCTGGCCCTCGACCAGGGCAACCTCCCCCACGCGCGGCGCCTGCTGAACGACCAAGTGACTCTCACCCCTGACGCTGCGGATTTGCGCGAAGCTTTGGCCTCTGTCCACTACCTGTCTGGAGATCTTGATTCAGCTCGTCGGCAGCTCCTCATTGCCGAGCGACTCGGCGCCCCGACCTGGCGAGTCGCCTTTAACCGAGGCCTGCTGGAAGAAGCGGAAGGAAATACGGACTCGGCGATCGAGTATTACCAGATCACACTCGACGAGAATCCGGAATACAAGCCTGCCCGATCGCGGCTTCGGGGCTTAAAGAGCGAACAGGGTCTTTAACCGCGCTCTCGCCGGACATGGGCAATGAGGTTTCGCCCCCCCCCGCCGTACGGCTTTAAAGAGCCGGAGCCTGATTCCGGCTAGCCCAGAGAATGGGCGTCACCGAGGAGCAGTCGGGCACAGACGGTCACCGCGAGACCACACATCATGGCCAGGAAACCGCGCCAGTGCCGGCACCGATTGATGAGCGGTGAACTCTGCAGATCGTTCAGTGTCCCCATAAAGAGAAAGGTTCCTGCGGCCATGGCGAGCACCGTGGCCCTTGCCAGAAGCAGCCTTTGACTGCTCATTTGGCCGGCCAGACTGCCCCCTACGAGAATACCTACCGGCGTAGAGAGCGCGAAGAGCCCAAAGACAATCCGAGCACGCACAGGACCAAGCGAACTATCCGTGAGCTTCAGCGCCAAGGCAAACGCAGCCGACGTCTTATGGAGCAAGATGGCGACGAGAATGAGGAATGCTTCCTGTGTGCCGCTCACGCCCAGGGCCGTACCCATAAAGAAAGATGGGATGGCGATCATCACGGTCATGATGATCGGAACGGATGGGTTCCCGCCCGAATCGTGTCTTCCCTCAAAGTCCTGCTCCGCGTGACGGGCAATATGAGAAAGAGCGAGTAGAACCAGGAGCGATGCAATCGCGATCAAAGAGGCTATAGGCTCGTTAACATCAGGCAGCGCCCGCTCAAATAGATGAAACGAAGTCGGCAACATCATGGCGAGTCCAAGAGCCAGAAATACGCCGGCCCCGAAGGATTCGCCCAGGGGATAGGCTTGGCGGTTTGACGAGCGATTCTTCAGCGGCTTAAGACCGCCTGCGAGGGCGGCGATCAAAATCACCACGATGGAGAAAAAAGCGAAATGACTAGGCATGGCTAAATAGGATGTCGTCCGAATCCTGCTGCCCACCGACCGGAGTGGCCTAAGGCTTTCAAAAATACTCCAAGGCGAAGAATGTGAGTCCGGTCTGACATCCTATGCACCATCTTCCCGTGATTGACTCGGCCCCGTCTTCTCAACGCAAGCCAGAAGTCCTTTTCGCAGTGTATCGGCTTCAAGCCCACGGCCGATAAAAACGGCTCGATTGGCCCACCGCTCTTCTCCCCAGGGCAGGCCAGGAATCAGGTCAACAACGTCCCGGACCCCATGGAATATGAAACGTCGTGCCTAAAACCGGATCGGATTTCGGGCCGCTCAAAGGCTCTCATCACAGTAGCCGGATTGGCTAGCCCGGAAGCTTCGATCACGACTTGGTCGAAGCGATGAATCTGTCCGGCCAATTCCTCAAACATTTTAAAAAGGTCATCCTGTAGCGAACAGCATAGACAGCCCTCGTTGAGCGCCATCACCACTTCGGCGTCAGACCCGACACACTCTGAATCGATGCCGAGACTCCCGAATTCGTTCTCAATCACGACGACTCTACGACCCCCGCGCTCACAAAGCAGGTGATTGACCAGAGTCGTCTTTCCAACCCCAAGAAAGCTCGTGACCAAGGTGACGGGGACCCGTCCGAGAGACGGCACTTCTCCGCTATTGGATTGATCATTCATCTCGATTCCACTGGCCCGCCCAGAGCCAAGCCGACTCTGTCCTTTATCATGACACGATCAGCCAGGATTTCCTCCGTCTCCCCCGCTGTGCCATGGTGATTGTCCCCCCGAGACCGGCCACAAAGCAAAAATCCAACCTGTTTCGACAACGGCCAAAAAAAGCGTCGCAATTGGGGAACTCAAACCCGCCGGCCGGCACATCCCGAACTGATGGAATACGCAAAAAACATAAACCTGCGTTCTTTGGCCGACACCGTGGGGATACTGGGCTCAGCTGTTTGTGCTTTGCACTGCGTAGCAACCCCTGTTCTTCTCCTCACCGGATTATCTCTCCCCTTTTGGCGCTCCAACGGTGAAGACTTCCACTCGATGATGCTTTGGCTAATCATTCCCTCATCCATTCTGGCCTTCGGGCTTGGCTGCTGGCGGCACAAAGACGCCGGAGTGCTCCTCCTCGGCTTGATCGGCTTGATTGGGATGACTTTTCCGGTTGCGGTGCCCCATCTATTCAGTGAAATCAGCGAGCGGTGGGTCACAGTCTGCTCGGCCTCTCTGCTTGTGGCCGCCCACCTCCGCAACTTCAACCGATGCCGTGCTGACGGCTGCGAGCACGGACCGATTTCCATTTAGACAGCCTACGGTCGACGAAAAACGAAAGGGGCGACGAACCTTTCTGAAATGCAATACCCGACTGGAGAAACGAGTAGAGTGCACAGTCAGAATGCCTCCACCTGGAAACATGACCACGACTACCTGAGTGATCGGATCGACCGGAACGAACACCAGACTCGTCTGGTGATCGCGCTGACTGCAGCGATGATGGTCGTCGAGATTTCCGCAGGCATGCTCTTTGGCTCGATGGCACTCCTCGCAGACGGCTGGCATATGGCCAGTCACGCCTCTGCGCTGAGCATCACCGCTTTCGCCTACTGGTTCGCGCGCCGACATCGCCGAAGTGTCCGCTATTCATTTGGCACGTGGAAGGTCAGTGTCCTAGGTGGATTCACCAGTGCAATCGTGCTCGGATTCGTCGCCGTGCTGATCGCTGGTGAGTCTGTCGCCCGTTTTTTGAGTCCGCACACGATTTCGTTTGACCAAGCCATGGTTGTTGCGTTCGTGGGACTCTTGGTGAATATCGTCTCCGCATGGCTCCTTCGCGACGGTCACGACCACGGTCACCATCAACACCACCACGACCACAACCTGCGGGCGGCCTACCTGCACGTATTGGCCGACGCGCTGACATCCCTTTCGGCGATTTTCGCCCTGGGGTGCGGAAAGCTATTCGGATGGTGGTGGATGGACCCAGCAATGGGCATCGTGGGGTCTGTTGTGATTGGCCGCTGGGCTTACGGACTCGTACGCGAGACGTCCGCAATTCTGCTCGACGCCGATGTAGAGCAGTCAACGTGTGACGCCATCCGTGGAGCCCTCGAAGATAACGCAGGTGACCAAGTCCCTGACCTTCACGTCTGGCGCGTTGGGCCTGGTCGACTGGCTGCCATTGCTGTCATCGTGACGGGCTCACCGAAGCCCCCGGCTGACTACAAGCAGAGGATGCAGGATGCAGCCCCACTCACTCATGTGACCGTCGAAGTCAATCTCCGCTGAACCCATCGCGAGCCCCTTCGACGCATTAGCCCAGCCAACCTCAGCAAGAAAGCACGCGACTCGCAATCGGGGCAAAAGCCGGGCAGTCTTTGCGAACCTGGTATCGACGAACCCTCGCGTCAGGCTACCCGCAGCACTTCTTGTGCTTTCGACCGCTCCCGCAAGGACACGGCTCGTTTCGGCCGACCTTGGCCTTCGCCCGAACAATCGGCCGTTGAGGCGGGCAGCACTTCGGGTCGTCGCAACTTGAGTCAGCTTCTTGTGGGTTTGGGCTGGTCAAACGCGGATCGCCTTCCATCGGACTAACCTTTTTTTGGTGATCTACGAGTATACGAAAACAGGCAGCAAATGATAGGAATTGAAGGGCCGCTCAGTGATCGTCGCGGAGGCACCCCGCTCGCCGAGAATCCCCGTACCGCGGAACCGTACTCCCTGAGCCGGCACGCTCGTTTTTTTAAGGTGAGGGGGGGGCCTGAATGCGGACTCCTTGACTCCGGCGACCGATCAGGCACACACCCGAAGCACCCTCCGACAGCCGGCCCTGGCATGATCACGACCGTTTCAGCGCCATCGCGCTGTACTTCTCGGCCAGCGCTTCCATACCCGGCGAGACTTCGACCTCATGCGGTGTGTAACCGGGCATATAGATCCGAAGCAAGCGCGGGAGAACATCTCGTATTGTCGGCATCTCAAAAGTTGCACCGGCAACCACATTACTCGGCGCACGGCTCGCCCCCCGATCTCCGTTCGCCTTCAACATGTACTTGGCCACTCTACGAATCCAACGCGTAAAGTGCCACTGGGCGTAGAGGCCAACAAAAAGCCGATAGAAGTACCCGCCGGACACGTGCTCATAGACGTCGAATGCAACATGACGATGCTCAAGCTCTTCGACGAAATGCCACTCTACCATCTGCATAAAAGGAGAGAGATCCTCTCCGAATCCGTTGGGCTCCATCAAGAGCTTCACGGCGTTCATAGTAAACGCCTCGAACCCTTCCGCATAGGCGAGATTCCAACGAAGCGACTGGGTCCGAGAAAAGCGCTCGTAGTCCTGCGCGAGCTCCGCCTCGAACCGGGCCAGCTCAGGGAAGCCGGCCCGGCGGACCGTGGCGTTCCACTTCATATGCATCTTGTAGTGCTGACCTTCCTGCGCAGAAAATCGCTTGAGGTCTTCGAGCAAGGCGGGGTCGTCAATTTTATTCTCCGCAGCCTTCATCGACCGGATCAAATAGGGCTCCAGATGAGGCAGCAGCAGCGAACCCGCGACCATGGCGAAAGACTGCTCCGGATCGCCCGGAACGATGACGGGATCGATGTCCTCGTCAAACTCAAACGGCATTCGCCGAACGGTGATCGAATCCAACATAGCCGCGACCTCCTGTTGTTTGATCAGGCTACCAAACATCCCGGAGCAGAATCCGCTCTGCTCCGGGTTCTCCCATTGGAAACGACTGGTTCTGGCACCTGGAGAGACCCGCAAAAGAAGGAATGATTCGATGCCCAATTGAGGACCACGTCGAACATAACGCGGAAGGGCATTGCCAGACCTTCTCCGTCTCGCCTAAATTCCCTCAGTGAAACGAAAACTGCTACTCGGCCTGCTCACCTTAGCCTCGGCTCTTCTTGTGTGGGTCAGTACCGCCTACTTCAGCTGGCTTGGCGACACGACCTCAAAACTTGAAGCCGGGAGCACGGTCGTGGCGACCGCTTCTGGCCAGATCGAGTACGCGCTGTGGGGAGAATCGGGCCCCGTTGTCCTCTTCTTGCACGGAACACCCGGGGGCTACGACCAGATCGCCGATTTTGGTCCCCCAGCAGTCGCCCAGGGCTACCGGGTGCTGGCCCCCTCTCGCCCGGGCTACCTTCGAACCCCAATCACTGTAGGAAGAACCGCCGAAGAACAGGCTGATGCCTTCGCGGATCTCATCCGGACACTCGGCATCGATCACGTCGCCGTGATCGGTCTTTCCGGTGGCGGACCCTCGGCGCTCGAGTTCGCGCTCCGGCATCCCGATCTCTGCTCGGCGCACATTCAGCTGATGGGGGTGAGCCGTGCCCGACTTGCCAGCGAGCAATGGCCTAACCCCCTCGACTCGACAATGACCGAAAACCCCGATTCCATCACGAACCGCTTGCTCTCGAGCAACTTTGCCGGATGGGTTTTGCTGAGTTTGATGAGGATGGACATCGCCGCATCCCTCGAGACCGCCGTACCCGACCCGAAAAATCGGGAACGAATCCTAGAGAAGCCCGAAAAAGTTGAAGCCTTCATCGCGATGGCAGACTCTGCGTTCGCTCTTCAAAGCCAGCGGATTGAAGGGTTTCTCAACGACATGTCCCAATTCGAAGACCTCGAGGTGACCGACCTTGAGGCGATCCGGTGCCCAACCCGGGTCGTGCACGGCACCGCAGATCAAAACGTACCCCTCGCGATGGGCGAACTCGTCGCCGGTCGCGTTCCCAACGCCGAAATCGTCCGCATCGAGGGCGCTGACCACTTCATGCCGGTCTCCCATGCCGAGGAAGTCATGTCAGCGATCTTGGGATTCCTCGACACGCAGACCGCGGTCCGGAAATAAGGATGAGGTCGATCCGCGTCGACTGAGGTCCCCAGCGAACAGCTTTTATGGCGTCTATTGGGTAGCGCGACACTGCCCTGATCTACAGCAAAGTCGTCAGTCGGGACCCCCAGACCGCTACCGCGAAGGGCGCTCCCTCCACTTGCGAATCATTTCCCCCGGATCGCCAGGCTTTCCCGGATACGTCAGCGCCTCATCAGAGATCGGCGCCCAATCGAGCGCGCTGGCCACCCAAATATGCGCGACAGGATAGACCCAACTCGTGTCGTCGAGCGTTCCCGAATTCAAACTCACGACCCCGAGCCTATTCTGGTTCACCGACCAGAGACGAGTCGCACAACGTTTACACAATGCGAAATTCCATTGGCGGGGGCCTTTGAGCACAATCGTTCGAACCGACGGCTCTCCTTCCATGACCTCGATCGACGACAGGGGAGTTGTCAAACAGAGCGCAAAAGCAGAACCACTCGCAGTCTGGCAGTCCGTGCAATGGCATGCATAGGCGAGCAGAGGGTCCTCGAGAATCTTGTATCGAATCGATCCACAGAGACATCCACCTGGCTGAGGAAACACGATTGACATAAAACCCTGAGAGCGCGTGGCCATCTTTTGGGACGATTCAACACCCTTTGTCGCGCACAAAAAATAGGAGAAGACCGTGAGGGGAACCCGAATTTTCGCTTCTTTTCGGGGCAATGGAATCCGAGTCTATGAATTCTACCCCGCGGACACCCCCTTCTGCATTGAATTGGGTGTGAATGAGCTGATCAGCCCGGCCACATCGTGGGTAAAGAGACCCTCGATGAATTACTTGGCGCCTTCCTCTCAGTCGGGACGAGGCCGTGTGAGTCGATTTCCATCGGCGAATCGAGCGTACGCGCTGCGACACCCACGCTGAGCCCCAGGAACCGTCCAGCCAGGAAACTCTTCTCGTATTCACCAGCGATTGCGATTGGGCACGCATAGGTGGACTGCGACGACCCTGCATTGGGGAGATATCCAAGCGGGTTTCTGGCGTACAGTCCGGTGATGGTCCACCATTTTTCCGGAATGGGGAGTCTTTGATGAACGATCTGATTCGCATCTTGCAGCTGTCCGACACGCATTTCCTGGAAGATGGGGCAGAGCCCGAAGGCGGCGTGGCTTACAACACCGACGAAGCCTTCGAGGCCGTGTTTCACCACATCGGTCAGCACGACGACCTCGATCTCGTTGTCGTGACCGGTGATGTGGCCGACCACGGACGCCGCCCCCAATACCGCAAGGCCGCCGAAGCCTTTTCCCGCTTCTCAGTCCCCGTCAACGTGATTCCTGGCAATCACGATCAAGACGCAGCCTTTGGAGCCTCGATGGCCAGACCCTCCGTCTCGACGTCTCGGGTGATCGAAGTCAAGGGCTGGGCCTTCTTGTTCGTAGACTCCAGCGCAGGCAACTTGGTGACCGACCCAGTTGGGCGCGCCGTCGATCCACCGGATTACGCCGACCGACTTCATAGCGATGGAAATCTTGGCCCGGTGGAGACCGCTTGGCTAAGCGACATGGTCTCTCAGGCAGAGGCCGACCACGTGTTCATTTGGGTCCATCATCCACCGGGGTGTCCGATGGGCATGTTGAACGCCGAGGCCTACAACGCCGAGTGGGCCAACCTTTTAAGCGATTTGCCGACTGTTCGTGGGGTTGGGGCCGGCCATACCCATGCCCCCGATACGTACGAATTCATGGGCCGCACCGTTCACGTCGGGCCGTCATTCAAGAACAACTTCGATCTCATAAAAAACACTTGGCTCCCGCCGGGCTACCGCACCTACACCTTTGCGGACGACGGCACAGTGCAGAGTCAACAGCACCTCGTCGATGATGATCGTTGGCCTCGACGACCCTTTGGCCGCGCCCTGCGAGCGCTCTTCGACGGTGAGCTGACATTCGACGACCTCCGCGCAATCGCCGAACGCAAGGCCTTAAAAGGGAGTTAGCCGGCCAACCCACCGAGTATTCGTGCTCGTGCCCGCTTTGTGCATGTGCAAAGTAATAACCCAAACCCACTCCTGCCCTCCTCCTGGCCCTGGGCTCGCGGGTCTTTCGATGAGGCGGCGAGGCGCAAGCTGAGCACCTTTTGAGATCGGACATGCGCATCTTATACGGAGAATCGGGAAAGTGTTAGGGTGTCGCGATGACGACCGAACTCGGCATGCTTGTCCTGACGGCGCTGCTCTCGATCTTGCTCGCCTTCCCGCCGCTGATCGCCGTGATCTCGACCCAGGGATTTCGATATGGCCTGGGAAACCGCGAGCTTGGTAGCGAGGCTCTCCCCGAATGGGGCAAGCGAGCCGAGCGGGCACACTTAAACCTTCTGGCGAACCTACCCGCCTTTGCGGTGGTCGTGCTCGTGGCTGGACTCGCGGGTGTATCGAACGAGGTCACGGAGATCGGGGCCCAGGGCGTTGGAGAAACGTGGGGACCCAGTCCGAGTCCGAACTGGTGAACGTCGGATCAGGAAGCAATTCAAAAACCAAGCAATAACAGTCAGTTGCGGTCTGGTGTACGCACACGCCGTCGTCGTGCACCACACAGCAGTTACCGGTCTCGGCCCGATAACTGCTTGACGTGCCCCCCCCTGACGACGGTAGAATGGTTCTGACAACTTCCCATTTGGGGAGCTTTGCGACTTCACCCAGTAATGCCTGCGTCGATGGTTCCAGGGAGCCGTGACCGCTTTTTCTCGCCCTTGCATGGGTGTACAGGGACGGATTCATTTACCCTTAAATGCAGGTTCGTTGGGATGGGAAGAATCAAAGAGTTGTATTAGGGAGGAACGATGAGACTTGCTCGACGGATCTTGATCATTGCTCTAGCGATGTTATGGGGAGGGGCTGCCTCCGCGGCCCCGGAGGTCGTTACATTTTCGCTGATTTCTTCGGTGGCCTCCGGTGGGGCCTTTCCGTCGACTTCGACGTACGTCCCCGCTCTGCCCCTCGAGGGTTCGGGCACGATCGACGAGGCCGCCGGGACCTATGATTTGATGTTGCCCAACTTCGCGATTGTAATCGACGTCATCGCTCCTCCCGATGATGCCCAACTCGACATTTCCGGCTGGGGGCAGGTGGGCACGTTCACGCCGGGGGGCGCGATGACGACTTCGATCGCGAGCGGTACAGTCGCTTGCTCCGTTTTGGATGCCACGATCGGCCCTCTTATTTGCGCCCTGATCGATCCAAACGTCGCGGCCTGGCCCCCGACCGGGGACTCGGGTGATTTCGGAGCTCCGAGCGCGACGATCGACGTCGGAGCCAAAACCATCGTCATCACCGAAGCGTTCGACGCCAACGGTGGGCAGGTTCAAACCAGCTACTCGTATGCGCCGGTAACGCCTGCCGTTCCGACTCTCTCCGAGTGGGGCATGGTGACGCTGGGGCTGCTGGTGCTCACCGCCGGAATCGTGGCGGTCCTCCGCCCTGAGAAGTCGCGCGCCGCTTAGACAGCACCGCGGCCGCCCTCCCGAATTGGGGGCGGCCGCGTTGTGCACGCACAAGTTGAGGGTCGGAATCTCAAAGGGGTCGGACACGGCCCTGGCCGAGACCTGAACACGCTGCCTAACAAGTCCTTGCAGAGGGCCGGGGAACAGCGCGGCCCAATCGGCTTCCACCATTTTCCCGTTCTAATCAACAACTTGAAAATCGGGCTTTCCGGCACGGGACAGTTGCGGGACAAAGCGGCCTCTTTAGAGGCTGTGCGAAGGCCGGTTCGCTGGCATCCGATTCTAATGGCGTTTATTGTGCCAGTAATGATCAAGCGGAGATGGCCACGATGAGCAAGAGTCCGAAGTCTCTCGAAGAGCTGATGCAGGAAGCGCTCGGCGAAGGAGGCGTTCTCGTCTCCGGCCTCCGAGGGAAGCACATGGAGGTCTTGGAGTCTGCCCACCGCACGGTCTGGATGACCCGATCCCCAGTTGAGCAGAGCGATTTCGAAGCGCTCGAAGTGGACGCATCATACGCCAAGAGCGGTTTCGGACAGGCTTCGATGGACCGCGCCGGTTTTCGACATTCACCCGACCACCCGGAAGAACCTGTGCGGGAGAGAGAAATCGGCGGTCATCGCTTCATCAACGTGGCTTCACCATTCGAGATGAAGCCTCCCTCTCAGGCAGCTGGCCCGATGACAGCCTTCGTCAATAAGGCCCACGTCCTTGGCTTCGCCGCGGGCCGTAGGCTCGCGATCCTGACGACACCCGAAGGCGATTTCGTCGAGGTCGTCGGAGACACAAGCGACGATGCTGGTCGGATTCTTCCCGATGGCGGTGAGTTGAATGAAATCGTCTTAAAAGAGCCCTGGGTCGTCTCGCTCCCCACTCCGACGCGAGCCTTCTTCTGGTGGCACGGATCCATTCGAAGCTTTCAGGGTCCTGTGACCCTTCCGGCTTCGTAACCACAGGGTTGCCCCAGACGGCCGGTTGCGGCCCCTGTCCTTGCGGACGACCTGCCCAACGAAAACGCCCCCGACGTAACTAGCCGAGGGCGTTATCAAAAACATGGAGCGCGAGACCGGGTTCGAACCGGCGACCCTCAGCTTGGGAAACCGAAAGAAGCCCCAGAAGTGATGCCCACTTACGCTCTCGTGGCGGCAGGGGCCGGCATAGCGCGGCAGCCAGCGGCACACAGAACGTCACTGGACGGGCGAAACGTCACCAGGCGTCACCGGATTCGGGGAGCGGCGAGCCCGCCCTGCCCCCAACGCAAAAGCGCCCCGACCCGAAGGCCGAGGCGCGGCGTGACGACTTTCGCTTTGACCCAAAGGCCGAGGCGCTGTGTGAAGTCTGTAGAGTGGCCTACCGACGCCGACTCGCCAGCCCAGCGAGACCGAGACGCATCCGGAGCGTGGTGCTGCGTTCGGGAACGGGTGCGTACCCCAAGCTGAGGACAACGGTACCCGCGATGTCCGGTGGCCCGGACAACACCTGGTTCAGGACGCAGTCCGGAACGGGGCCCCGTTCAGGTCTGCCTCGTACGACCAGGCATCCTGTGGATCGGCCGACTCAGACTCATGCCAATCAGGTCGGCCCTGCCTTGATTCTCGTTCCTCTGGCCGCGAACCAACCCATCCCCGTCAAGATCGGGGCCAGGAGCCAGCCCCAAGGAAGGGCCGGCACAGGCGTGGGCTCGGGGAGCACCGCCACGAATGCCTCGGTATGTCCGGTCCTCAAATTCATGCCGAATCCGACGATCGTGCGCCCGTCCGCCGAGATGCCCCTGGCTTCTGACAGCTGCCAACCGGTCAGGTCGACGCCCAGCGTGCCCAACAGCACCTGCAGGCTCTGCATCCCGTTCGTGGCGTCCCAGATGAAGGCTTCGTAGCCCGAGCTAGAAGTACCTCGGCCGACCACGGTGCCACCGTCGGCCGAGACGCCGTAGGCGACGGTTCCCATAAAGCCACCGGCCAGCCCGCCCAGCCCTTGCATCCCGTTCGTGGCGTCCCAGATGAAGGCTTCGAGGCCCGAGAGGCCATTGTGGCTGCCCACGACGGTGGCGCCGTCGGCCGAGACGCCGTAGGCGACGGTTCCCCAAAAGCCACCGGCCAGCCCGCCCAGCCCTTGCATCCCGTTCGTGGCGTCCCATGTGAAGGCTTCGGTGCCCGAGCCAGATTCCCCAATGCCCACGACGGTACCACCGTCGGCGGAGACACCGCCGGCGATGCTTAAAAAGAGCCCTCCGGCCAGATCGCCCAGCCCTTGCATCCCGTTCGTGGCGTCCCAGATGAAGGCTTCATAGCCCGAGCCAGAAACCCCCCCGCCCACGACGGTGCCACCGTCGGCCGAGACGCCGTAGGCTTTACTGGAAAAGCCTCCCCCGGCCAGGTCGCCCAGCCCTTGCATCCCGTTCGTGGCGTCCCAGATGAAGGCTTCGCTGCCCGAGCCAGATTCGCTTCTGCCCACGACGGTGCCGCCGTCGGCCGAGACGCCGAAGGCGTAGCTCTCAAAGCCCCCCCCAGCCAGATCGCCTAGCGGCGTAAAGGAGGCCGCCTGGACAAGCCCCGGCCCGATCGCGAGCCCCGCGGCCAGCATCCACTTCCACAATCCAATGCGAATCAGCACAGCGATTCCCTTTCTAGAGACCCAACGTGATGGGGGGCGGCGCTAGCGACGATCGTGTTCCGAATCGGATCAACGATCGTCCCGTCAAACCGCTGGTACGAAGCCGCGAAAGCGGAGCTGGAAGCGAGCGAAACAGCCGAAATCAGAATCAGGCGGATAGGAATTTCAAAGGTTGATTCTACACCCTTCACCATGTCCAGTACAGGCTAAAGAGGGACACGGGGGTTCTCGAGAGAGGACTGGGGTCCGTAAGGACGTGTTTCGAAAGCGACCGATGTTTGCTGTGCGAAGCGATGCGACGCCGCGGCGAAAAACCTCGAGCGCGCGGCTACGAGTGGTAATCGCGGGCGTCCCGCGGGCGCTTTATGTAACCGCAAAAACCCAATAAAACGGTTAGTTAGTGGAGCGCGAGACCGGGTTCGAACCGGCGACCCTCAGCTTGGGAAGCCGATCAAAGCGTAAGCAATAACGGCTAGTTACGTTTAAGCGCACGCACACGGCATCACTGAGCATCACACAACGTCACCCATGACGGCCCCACGGCCCGATACGGCCCTCCTTTCGAGTGGGCCGGAGTCCCGTTTCTTGGTGACAGTTGTCAGCCAGGCCCCCTACCCCCCTTATTTCAGAGCGGGTCACTTTGGCTGCCTTGCACTGGATTTTGCTCATCCGAAGAGCGTCTGGGGGCCCCAAGAGGCCTCTGCCTAACCACGGAGGCTGGCTGGACCGCCCAAAGGGGGCACCGAGCCTCTACTTATCAATCCTCCCCGAGACTCTCGTGGGGCCCGGACCTCGAAGCTTTCATTGGGCGAGAAGGGCATACGAGGGTCCCCCAACGCCACACCGAAGGCGGCTTCCACCTGGGAAATTGGGTCAGCAGTCGGCGAATGGAGTTCAAAAAGGGCAAGCTCTTGGGGGAGCGGATCGCGGACCTGGCTGCAATCAAAGGCTGGGTGTGGGAGGCATAGGGGCCGTTATGAACAACCGCGCGTTTCGGGCGCACTGACCTGTCTAGGCGATTTGAAACCGAATTGAGACTTCTTACGCTCAACATCCGACAGGGCGGTGGGACCAGAATAGGCCGACTGCTGGAATGGCTTGCGCCCATTGAACTAGACATTGCTGTTCTTACCGAGTTCCGGCGTGGCAATTCTGGTGACCAGATGGCTCGAGGACTTGGTTCTCAGGGGCTTCGTCATCTCGCTAGCCCCGAATCCCCTCGTGGCGCTAATTCGGTTCTGATCGCTTCCCGCTTCCCTCTGCAAGAGCGAATGATCGAAACTTCGCCCTCAGATTCCCATCGCCTAGTATCGGTCGAAGTTGAGGGGGTCGAACTGGCCGGGGTCTACTTCGCCCAAAAAAATGAGAAGAAGCCCCTCTACCAGGCGCTTGACACGGCGAGCGACGAGCTCCTCAAGCGGATAGGAATTTCAAAGGCCCATTCTGCACCCTTGACCATGTCCGGTACAGGTTAAAGAGGGGACACGGGGGTTCTCGAGAGAGGACTCGGGTCCGTAAGCGGGATGCCGCTCGGGTCCCTAGCGGAAGCGGCTGAAGCTCTGATCGCGATGCAAAATCTGGCTTTAGATATTCGCGGTCAACTTCCAACAGTTGGTGGGAACATCAACGTTGGGACGGTCACCCTGAGCGCTGGCTTCGAGTGGGTGAGCCACAAGGGACGCAGTTAGGGCCTGCTATTGGTGTCGGAGGGAGACTTGAACACCCCTGACCGTCACCGAATCACAACACATGGTGCTCACCTGGTCCACCGATAGTGGATATCTGGCTCTCCCTCCTCGTTGTCACCGTCGGTGCCACCGACAGCCCGGAAGTCATGCCGTTCATAAAAGCGT
>JAQWNI010000004.1 GCA_029268645.1 Myxococcota bacterium | reverse complement strand
ATGGGTGATATTTCCTCGTCGCCCCAACGTTCTTGGACGGCTCTCATGGATTGGCCGGAACGAAGAGCTTGTCGAGCCGATTGGGCTCGGGCAAGGATCTCAGCGGCGACCTCCCCGTCTGGGGTTCGAAAAAAAACCTGTTCTACGCGCAGTCGCCCCGGCCTTGTGAAAAAGGGCCGGTTGGCGTCATAGAAAGCTTGGAGTTCTCTGGCTTCGGGTTCCCCCTCCTCCGCGGTCGCGACAATTGAGCTGATCAGAGAAGAGGTCAGGTCACCGCGGACCCGGCGGTCGAGGCGAGCAAGGCCGAGGTCGAGCCCTCGTTGCACCAGAAGCTCTTCCTCGATCATGCGGTCGAGGATATGAAGACGGACTTCGTCGTTGATGGGTGAACGGCTGTCGCTTTGAAATCCAGCAAGAAGTCTCCGGTAATCGTCTTGCCGGATCACCACGCCGTTGACGATTGCGACGGCGTCTTCGGGGACCCGCCGGGGGTTCGTGGGGGCAATGAGAGCCGCCGCGGCGGCAATGAGTCCCAGTGTCGCGCCGAGGGCCAGGAGCCAGATCGCGCGCCGTTGTTCGCTCGGGCTGCGGTTCGACTGGGGGTCGCTGCGTGGTTCAGTCGATTCCAAGGGTCCTCCGAGGGGCCCGATGATCGAAGAGGTGAGGCTGGGCCGATTTGACAACGCTGGACAATCGTACCGCACGCACGCAGCGGGTTCGCCCCCTGCGAGGAGCCCTTCTACACTCGGCGCGTTTTCCCATCGAGAGGAGGATCGAGATGAGCTTGAATCTCGCAACGATTTTGCAGGCGAGCCGGCTTGACGTTCCCGACCAAATCGTGATTCGTGACGAGTCGGAGATGACCTATGGCGAGCTGGCTCGTCAGGCGGCTGGAGTGGGCGCGGCGCTCCAGGCACGAGGCATTCAGCCGGGTGAGCCGGTGGCCCTACTCGTGCCCAACGTTCGAGAGTTCACGATTGCCTACTTTGGTATTTTGTATGCGGGGGCCGCAGTCGTTCCCATCAACGTGCTGGCCGCGGCTCCCGAAGTGGCCTACTTCCTGCGTGATTCCGGAGCCCGCTTGCTGATCGCCCATCCCTTATTTGAGGCTGCGGCTCGAGGCGGAGCCTCTGAGCAGGGTGTACCCGTTATCCTGGCCGGTGGTCAGGGCGAAGGGACTTTGAGCGAACTGGCCAACCACGAGCCGCTGGCGCATCCCCACTCAACATCCGCGGAGGATACGGCGGTTGTTCTCTACACGTCCGGTACGACCGGACAGCCCAAGGGCGCCGAACTAACCCACGCCAATTTGCTGCTCAATTGCGCTTCGGTCGTACCACGATTAGTCGACATGGGGGGGCAATCACTGCGCGCCCTTGCGACGCTTCCGCTGTTCCACTCTTTCGGTCAGACATGTATTCAGAACGCCTGTATTGCGACGGCCGGCTCCTTCACGCTGCTCCCGCGCTTTGAACCCGAGGCCGCTTTCCAGCTGATCGAACGTGATGAGATCACCCTCTTTGCCGGGGTGCCGACGATGTACTTCGCATTGCTGAATTTCGATGGGGATAAGGCATACAATCTCGATAGTGTTCGGCTCTGCATGACGGGTGGGGCGCCGATGCCGGTTGAAGTCATGACCGCCTTCGAAAAGAAGTTTGGTGTTGAAATACTCGAGGGGTTTGGCCTCTCGGAAACATCGCCGGTCTCCAGTTTTAATATGCTTCACCGTCCCCGTAAGTCGGGTTCGATCGGATACCCGGTCTGGGGTGTCGAGATGGCGATCTTTGACGAGAAAAACACCCCGCTGCCCGATGATGAAAGAGGGGAAATCTGCATTCGGGGGCACAACATCATGAAGGGCTACTTGAATCGCCCGGACGCCACGGCTGAAGCGATTCGGGACGGTTGGTTTCATTCAGGCGACATCGGGTACCGCGACGCAGACGGTTGTTATTGGATCGTTGACCGGAAGAAAGACATGATCCTGAGGGGAGGCTTTAATGTGTATCCCCGAGAAGTGGAGGAAGTCCTCTACGAGCACCCTTCTGTTGTTGAAGCCGCGGTGATCGGAGTGCCTCACGAGAGCCATGGCGAAGAAGTGAAGGCTGTGGTCGCGCTGACCCCGGGTGTTGACGCCGACGCCGCTGAAATGATCGAGTTTTGCAAGGCGCGTCTTTCAGCCTACAAATATCCACGGATCGTTGAGTTTCTTCCGGAACTCCCAAAGGGGTCTACCGGCAAGATTCTGAAAAGGTCGTTGCGTTAGAGCTGTTTGAGGGTCTCCGGGCCTGCCCGGGGGGAAGAATTCAGAAAATTCTTCTTGAGAGCGTGACCGATCCCGTCATGTGTTTAGGGTTTCCTTCATAGACCGACTGACTGGAGGAGCCCCCCATGCAGAACGTTCTGAAACTTGATGTCTCTCTGGACACTCCAAAAACCCGAGCGGATTGCCCGGTTTGCGGCAGCGACGCTTTGTCCTTTGATGCGGTGACGGTGGCTTCGGGATCCGAAGCCTCGTCCGGCGGGGATGAGTCTTTGCACCTTGCTGAGTGCCATCACTGCGAGCATCGGTGGACTTGGCGGGACCGTGCAGAGTCGCCTCGCCTTGAGGTGGTGACGGCCGAGGGCCCGAGTTCGCCTCGTCGGGCTCCGGGCGTGCGCGGGGTTGCCAGCGCCGCGTGATACCGTGACGCGATGCGGGTCATTCTGTACACGGGCAAAGGCGGCGTGGGCAAGACCACGACCTCCGCCGCCACTGGGATTCATATGGCCGCGGCAGGGGTGCGGACCCTTGTCGTTTCGGCTGATTCGGCTCATAGCCTCGGTGATGTGCTCGATCGGGATCTGTCCCCCGAGCCCCAATCGATCGCCCCCCACCTCGATGCGATCGAATTGGATGCTCGGATAGAGCTCGATCGCCATTGGGGCGCTCTCCGCGACTATCTCATTGAGCTCTTTCGGTATCAGGGTTTGGATGAAGTTCTGGCCGAGGAATTGGCTTTGATTCCCGGGGCGGAGGAGTTGGCCACGCTGGTCGCTGTCGACGAGTGGGCCCGAGCGGAGAAGTACGACGCCGTCGTGGTGGACTGCGGGCCAACCGATAGCGCTCTTCGGTTGGTCACTCTGCCAGAGGTTTCGGACGGCGCCCTGCGCACGCTCTTGAGGATACAGCGCGCGATGGCCACCCTGGTGAGGCCGCTTGCGTCCCGTGTTGTTCCAGCGCCTCTGCCCGAGGGACGCGTTTTCCGTGAGGCGGAGCGAATGCTCTATGAGACACTAGATCGCCTGCGCGCCCGCCTGCTCGACCCGCTGACGACGACCCGGTTGGTGCTGACGCCGGAGCGTATGGTCATTGACGAAGCCCGCCGGACCTATCGCGATCTCGCACTGTTCGAAGTCCGATGCGACGCAGTGGTGATGAATCGGTTTCTTCCGGATGCCGTGACTGAGGAGGTTTTCTTTCGCGATTGGCTTGAAGTTCAGAACGAGCGAAGGGAAGAGGTCGAGTCTCTTTTTGCGCCGCTTCCTGTTCTGACCGCTCCCCTCCAAGAGGACGAAGTCGTCGGCTTAGAGTCGCTGTCGATCCATGGGAAGGCCCTCTTCGACGGATTCGATCCATGCGCCATTCTGGGGGTCTCTGGGGCGCTCAGACTTCAAGCCTCGGAGCAAGGCTATCAGCTCAAAATGCCTCTTCCCGGCGCTTCGGCCGATGAAATCGACGTCTCGGTGGTTGAGGATGAGCTTCACGTGCGTTCCGGTGATCGCCGGCGCGCGCTCTTCTTACCGGCGACCCTTGCCGGCGCCGCGGTTCGGGGGGCTCGGCTGCAAGGCAATGAGCTGATGATCGAGTTTAATCCTGCGCCTTCTTCTAAAGCGCGACCCCGCTGAATTTCCGGAATGCGGATTCTTCTTCATACCGGAAAGGGAGGCGTGGGTAAAACGAGCTTATCTCTGGCGACCGAGCTGGCCTGCGCAGAACATGGACATCGCGTTTTTGTGCTCTCCACCGATTCCGCGCACAGCTTGGGGGATGCTCTGGGGAGAAGGGTCGGGGCTGAGCCTACAGAAATTGCCCCGGGCGTTGTAGCGCAGGAGGTCGAGGTGCTGGCTGAGTTAGATCGGGCTTGGCGGGACATCCGAGAGTGGCTCCGGGAGCTCCTCAGAGAAGATACTGATGGCTTGCTCGCCGATGAGCTCCTCGTTTTTCCTGGGTTAGAAGAATTGATTGCCTTAAGGGCCGTGAACGATGTGGCTTCGAGCGGAAAATTTGACGTCTGTGTGGTGGATTGCGCACCGACCGGATCCACCCTGCGCCTTTTGCGCTTTCCCGATGCGCTGAGAGTCTTCATGGAACATCTCTTCGATTTTGAACGAAAAGGTGTGCGCCTTCTGCGCCCTTTGGTTCAGCGTCTGGGTTCGGGTCGACTTTTGCCGCGCGAAGCGTTCTTTGATGCTTTGGAACGCCTCTATAAAGATGTCGAGTCGGTTCGGCAAATGCTGCTGGACACCGATCGTACGACCGCACGCCTTGTTCTTAACCCGAGCCGCGTGGTGGTGGCCGAAACACGCCGCTCTTTTGCCTACCTGAGTCTGTACGGAGTCAGTACGGATGCGGTTCTTGTTAACCGCGTTCTTCCGGATTTGGCGCAGACGGGTTTCATGGCCCGCTGGGCGGATCGGGAAGAGCGGGTCCTGGGCGAAATCGAAGAGTCTTTTCCAGTGCCGGTGTTTCGAGTGCCCCTCGCTCAGCGGGAGCCCATTGGCGCCGAGGTTCTCAGGCAGATGGGAGAGAGCCTTTTCGACGGGCGAGACCCCGCTGAGCACTTCTCTCGCCAATCGCCGATCCAAATTAAAAACGTAGAAGGTCGCGTTGCCCTCCAGATTGATCTTCCGGGGGCCCTTCTCGAAGAGGTGAAGGTGAGCCGGATCGGGGATGAGGTTCTCCTGAGAGTCCGGGATGCCACACGGCGCTTGGCCTTACCGGCTTCAGTCGTTGGGAGGGCACTCGAGCAAACCCGCCTTCAAGATGGCGTCCTCACTCTCTTTTTTGGGGCTTGATCGTCTCACTGTGTTAATAAAGACCCACTGGGGTAGATTGAGGCTTGGGCCTGGAGTTGATCGACTGAGGGCAAGGCTCGTGGTACCGTTTGCAGCGATCCAAGAGGGTCAAATCGAGGGATTGTGGCCTGATTGGTGAGCCGTACCGGGACGTTGGGGGGCGTTCGGGATGCGACAGGGCTACACCATTCTGAGTGTCGGTGACTCCGAGCGCCCCGCGCGCGGAAGGGCATTGGCTTTGGTCTCAGCGAGGGCTCCGGTCGAGCCGTCGAGGAATTCCGGTGAAGCTGAGATTTCGTGGCGGCGAAAAAATCCCCATGGTGACCCGTATTTTCATCGAATGTTTCCATCTGGAGATCGATGTGGGCGGGCGAGGCCTTCAGGTCGCAAGACGCGGAGGAGCGGTTGACGCAGGGGCGAGGGCTCTCAGCTGACCGATCCAGGGAGTAAGCGATATGGAAATCAGCACCATCGGATTGGACCCAAACCGAGTCGGCCGAAGGGTTGGCCAACGCCTCGCGGTGATCTTCGCCGTCGCGTGTGTGGTCTCCGGATCGGCGATGGCGTCCGAGGTGGTGGATCTGCGGATCGGCGCACATCCCGATTTTACCCGAATTGTCTTTGAACTCGACCGCCCCACTGGGTATCGGATCGAGCGAGCACAGGGGGCCGACGGGGGACCGGAGTTGGTGGTTTCGCTTGATGCGAATTCTATCCCGAGAAAGGTCCACTCCCAGAAATCTCTGATCGGTTTGATTCGGATTACTCCGGAAGGACAGGGTTCGGTGGCTCACATTGCGCTGAACCGCGACGGGCTCAAGCTAAAGGAAATGATTCTTGCGAACCCACCGCGAATCGTTCTTGATGTGTTGGGGGCAAAGAGTGCCTCGGTTGCGCCCCCGCCTGTAGTTGTCGCAAAACCTCGTGCACCGCAGGCACCGAAGGCCTCGACGCCCGCGAAGCCGAAGCCCAAGATGGCTGCGAAGCCGGCCCCGACTCAGGTCGCTTCCGCTGTTGAAGGCCAGACCGCCCAGGTCTCGCCTCGTCCCGCTTCCAAAGCCCCAAGCCCGATCGAACCTAGGGTGGCTCCCGTCGCCGCGGCGGGGAGAGCCGCCGTACCGCCGACCGCTTTGATCGAAGGCGTCATAATCGAGGAACCGAGCGAAGGGGGATTGCCCGGCATGGGGGCTTCGATGCGCGGAGACCTCGACGAGGCATCGGAGGGTGGCTTGACGACGCGATCCGCGTCCGAACGCCTCGTGCGCTTGGAGGCCGACTCCATTGCGCCGCCCTTTGAGCCGTCGGTCGAGGAGGAGGGCATGGGGACCGGAACGGTCGCTTTTCTGGTGGCACTGGTCATCCTGGTTGCAGCCGGGGTCGTCTATCTTCGTCGCCGCGGCGAGATCGAGACCACTGGGACTGAATCGGATGATTTTCAGAGCCCGGGACCGTCGGCCAATCCGTTTTCCGAAATCACTGAGACGGAAGATTTCGCCGCAGAGGTCGCCAACCCAGGCATCTCGGAGCCGCTGGGCGCAGCCCATTTGGGAGATGAAGAGCAGGGCTCTTCGGCGCGGTCGTTCGACGTGCCCGACCCGGATCCGGACTACGAAGATGACGACAAGCCAGTCGAGCCCGTCGACGAGCCTCTGATCGGGTATAGCCTCGGTCAAAGTCTGGCCGACAGTGGTTCGGCAAACCCTGGTTCGTCGCCGCTTGCTTCGTCGGCCTCAGCTGGTGGTGCGACAGCCTCGCCGGATTTCGAAGGCCGAGTGTCCGAGCTGGAATCCCGGCTCGAAGAGGCGCGGGATGCCCGAGAACGTCTCGAACGTCAAGTCGCGGCCCAGACAGAGGAACTGCGGGTTCAACGGGCAGCGATCGCCCGCACTCAACGGGCGGTCCGAAACCTGAACCGCAATGGCGAAGAGGCGCCGACGGAGCCGGCTCTTCGGGATCCTCAGACGTGAGCGATTCCGAGCCGACCCGATGAGAACCGGCTTCGGTTGTCCCTGAAGGCGAATGGTATTTGCTAGCGGTTGGGATTCTGGCCGAGGGCATCCGCCGCCGAAGCCGCGTGGTGGAGGGCCCCGATGGCTCCTGTGTAAGGACCGTCTTCAAGAAGGATTGGCTCAAACCCCATGGCGGCCGTCACTCCGGCCAGAATGGCCTGAAGCCTGGGGTTTTCGGACAAAGCCGACCCGCCGAAGACGATTCGTCGGGCGGGGCTCGGCTTGACCAGCGCGACCGCCATCAGGGCCACGTTTTCGGCGACGAGGTGCGTGACCGCCGAGGCCAGAGGAGCAGGCGGATCCGTGGGGGCGGCGCGCTCGGTGTCGGCTGCGATTCGCGCGAGGCGACCGAAGGCCGCGGCCGTGCCTGCCCCCGGAATGTCGATTTCTCCGGGCGAATAAATGTCTTGGATAAGCAGGTCCACCTGGGACCGTTCGCCTCCTTGGGCCAGTTCACAGAACTCGCCGTAGCTGCGGCATCCGGTGAGCGCGAAGCCGAGCCCGAGTAGAGTCCCCCCTCCAAGGGCGGTTCCGCCGAGTCGGTCGACCTGTTCGCCTTGGACCAGCGACACCGACGTGCCCGTGCCGAGGGAGACGAGGGCATAGGGCCGGTCGTCCGATAAGCCCTGAGCCCGGATGAGTTCCCGCGAACCTCGAGCCCAGGCTTCGTATTCCCCAACTCTCTGGGGTGTGGCGGGCAGATGAGGTTGAAGTCGACGGGCTCCGCAGCCCGTGAGCCCCACGCCCCGGGGTGCAAGGGTTTTCACCTGCTCCACGAGATTGTTTGCGTCAGAGGACGGAATAGAGGAACACTCAAGCTTGCCCCCTGGCCCTCGGACCGCAAGCTTTGCGAGGGTCGCGCCGACATCAATTCCGACTACGGTTTCGTCCATCTAAGAAAGGGCTCCGGGCTCGATCGGTTACAATCCGCCCTCGGTCAGACCGCATGTATACAGCTTTCTACGGGCTTCGCGAGAAGCCTTTCTCATTGACACCCAATCCGCGCTTCCTTTATCTGGCCGACGCTCACCGCGAGGCCATGGCGCACCTATTGTATGGGCTTGAGCAAGGGGAGGGTTTCATCGTCGTCACAGGCGAAGTGGGGACCGGCAAGACCACATTATGCCGAAGCCTACTTGAACGAATCGAAGGCGAGCACGAGATCGCCATCTTGTTCAACCCCAGTCGAACCGCGAACGAGTTGCTGCAATCAATCAATGAAGAGTTTGGCCTGCCCTTCGAAGAGCAGACGCGGCGGCAGCTGCTTTCATCTCTGAACCGCTTCCTTCTCGATCGTCATCGCCAGGGCAGGCGAGTCGTGCTGATCATCGATGAGGCTCAGAACCTGTCTCTGGGGACCCTCGAGCAAGTTCGACTGCTTTCCAATCTCGAAACCGAGTCCTCGAAGCTGATTCAAATCATTCTTCTGGGCCAACCCGAACTCGACGAAAAGCTCGATTCGGAGTCGCTTCGGCAGCTTCGGCAACGAATCAGCGTGCGTTGGAGACTGGACTCTCTTCCCCAGTCAGACGCCATCGGGTATGTGCGCCATCGTCTGACCGTTGCGGCGGGTGCGGATCGAGACATCTTGAGTGACGCTGCTCTGCGAGAGCTTTATCGTCTGACCGGTGGGGTTCCCCGCCTGATCAATGTGCTGGCCGACCGGACGCTGCTGGCTGGCTACGCGGCTTCGGCACATCGCGTGGGGCCTCGCTTGGTTCGACGGGCGGCTCGTGAAGTTCCCGGGACGGTTCGAGCCTACGGAGAACGCCGCCGTCGCCTCGCGATGACAGCGGCGGCGGCTGGTGGATTCATTTTGGCAATCGGGGCGCTGGGGTTCTTTCTGTGGTCAGGTAGCGCTCCTCTTATTCAGCGAGACGGTTCACGAAACCTTGCCGCGATGCCGGCGCCGTCTTCTCCGGTCCGCACTTTGACTCCAGTGAACAATGCGGTGACCCCGGCCCCGGGCCCGGTTGCTGCAGCGGCGGTCGTCGTCGTTCCTCCGCCTCAGCCCACTCCGCTGCGCAATGAAGAGGCCTGGGTGGGGATGCCCGATGGTTCGGCCCCGTTGGTCCGACCTATGATGCCCTTGACCCCGGTGGCTGACCGCGCCGAGGGCCAGGGCCTGTTCCTCGCGGCGCTGCTCTCCGGCGAGGATCCGGATCGGTCTCGATCCCAGGCGACGGCTGAAGTGCTGGCCCTTTTTGATCGCCCCCCGCTCGCGGATTCTCCGGCGTCCTTCGAGGAACTGCTCGATGCCTTTGCTCGCCGGGGGTTGACCCTATCCCTTTTGCCAGAACCCGATATGGACCTTCTGTTAGATCTCGATTACCCCGCTCTTTTGCCGCTCCGATCCTCCACGGGAGATTTACACATTGTCGCCTTGGTGGGCGTCGACTCGGGTGTTGCCGAACTCGTCGGTGCCGGGTCAAGCGGTTCACTGCATGTTCCGATCTCGGCCGTTGAGGATCAGTGGATTGGGGATGCCTGGATGGTATGGCGTCCCTATCTCGACGTGCCCAGGATGATCGGCTGGGGCG
>JAQWNI010000003.1 GCA_029268645.1 Myxococcota bacterium | reverse complement strand
AGAAACGCGACACTTCCGACGACAAGCGGAATGGCCGAACGAAGCGCGACCGGTTGAACAAACGCGCTCTCTCGAAAGAGCTCAAGCGTGGCGCTCGAAAGAGCGACACAGACTACGCCCACCAGACCGACCTCACCCACGAATGTCCGCCGAGGAAAAAGCCAGAGCAGAAAGGCGGAAGTGAGCAGCCCGGCCAGAATCAGGTAGAGCTGGACGGGTTGAACAGGTAAAGAATAGTCCGCCGAGGAGTCCACCAGACCACGTCCAACGTGGTTGACGAAAGCCTCGCTCCCCGCGGAAAAGCGGACTCCCCACGGAAGGTCCGTCACCCGTCCGTGACAACAACCCTGCAGAAAGCATCCAATTCGGCCCGTCGCCAATCCGAGACCCGCGAAGGGCAGGACCGCGTCCGCAAAAGCACGAAACGGAATACGCCAAAGTCTTGCCAATAACGGCGCGAAGAGGACTCCGAGGAGCAATCCGCCGGGCAGGCGCCAGCCTGGCCGAAAAAGTAAACTCGGTTCTTCCACCAAGCGGACCAGAGGCAATTGCGCTTCGAACAAAAGCGCATGTGCTCGCGCGCCCAAGACGAAAAGCGGGATGATCAAAATCAGGATCGCCATCGTCCGCGGGACCGAAAGCCCTTGTCTTTTGGCCAGCGTCGCGCTGCCACCAAACCAGACACAGGCGCTCAAGGACCAAGCGGCCAAGTAAAGTCCGCCCGCGTGAGATTCCGCAATCATGTTCGACCAAATCGAAGCCATCTGCATGAGGTAACCCCCAGAGACTTTTTGGGATAGAGGCGCTGCTCAGCTATTCCCAATCCAATCGAAGCCGACGGAGTTGAAGGTTGTATGGGATGCCCTCGGGGCCAGCCTGTTCGCCATGTTGGGCGGTCGTAATGTAGATGTATCGGCCATGGGCAAGTTGGGGGTGTTGGAAAGCATGCTTGCAAGGGTAAGTGGCTCCTGCAGGGCATGAGTAGATCGCTTCGCCCTCAGTCCAGCCCTCCGACATCCGGTTCGGGTCGGCACCCGCATTGATCGTATGATTCATGCAGACCAGACTCGCGTAGCCGCAGGAGTAGATCGCGATCCACCGATCGAGGAAGTCGTTATAGGCCACGCTGAAAAATGATGGACCGCTTATGATTTGCATGATGGGTTCGGATTTTTCCGCATTGGGCACCCATCCAGCGCCATCCCAAAAGCGATATTTCGATGAGTCTTCAATGTCGACGTCTGCGACACGAGTCAGCATGACGTCCGTACCGTCTAGGCCGAACAGGTAGACATAGTGGGCTGCCCCACACGGCGTGTCGAAAGAGGCCGAAACGGGCCCCGTCCATTTAGGTGACAGGGGCGGTAGGACATATCCCGGTAGTCTCTCTACTTCCATGTTGGCCAAGTCGGTAAATTTTGCCAGCCCCTGACCCTGAGGGTCTCGAACCCAGCCGTCCGAACATTTGCCCCAGGCGGTGAAGTAGAGATAGAGTTCTCCTTGGGAGGTGCCGACTGCGCCCGCTGGCCAGACCACGCATTCATTCGGAGCGTTTTCAAGAAGCAGTGCCGCGTTAAAGGGTTCGTCTGTCTTGTAGACCATGCCTGTGATGCCGTCGCCGGCGGCCGTGTCGAATGTGCGACCGACATGGGTGCCGAAGCTAAATCCTTCAAGGACATTGTCTAATTGCCAGTTGCCGTTCGGTCGATTGGAATCGCGATTCGTATCCCCAAAGAACCAGTACGAGAACGATCCGAAATGGACGCTCATTCCCGCGTCGTAGCCGATCACTCCGCCGTTGTTGGGAACGGTGGGAAGCTCTCCAATGTCAGTCACGTCCGTGACGACAACGCCTGCATGGACGAAGGAAGCCGAGCACAGCAGCGCGGAGACAAGGGATATCAACTTAGTGCAGGTCATAAAGTACGGTCGGCCAAATTTCGACAGGTTTAGTGACTTCACAAAATTTCTCCGTCGACCCTGATCATCGAGTTTTTGAGTTTTTTAGCAGGACGAGTTTTAAAGAAAGAGTTTGAGCGAAGCGTTCAGGTGTCCTTGCGGATTCATTGCTTTTCGAGGACGTACGTGTACGAGGTGGGGGCCACCATGCTCCGCTGGAGTTGTTCCATTCGTTCGTTAGCCTGGCCGCGTTGAATCTCGATCAAATCGAGGTTCGGGTTGTTAGGGACGTATCCCCAAGCCAAATCGACTCCGACTTCAACTGACCTTCTTGCTTGGGTAATTTGCGCCAAAGACGTGGCCTGCGCGTCCCAAGGGCCGCCAGGCTGCCACGGATTGCCGGTGCGGGCGGATATGTTTACTCCGTTGTGGAGGGCGGCCGATGTAAACGTTCCAACCAGTCGATCTTCAACTTCGAGTCGGTATTGGCCGCTCGGAAGATCACGTACCGACAGCATGTATTGGTTCAGATCTTCGGTATAGGGAATCCACCGGAGGGTGCTGAGGCCTGCAAACAGGCCGAATGTAATGGGGAGTCCGCTGTCGCTGCGCTCGAAACTCAAGAGGTTGGAGTCGCCTTGAAGGCTCCCCACGCTCGCGCCTGGACTTGCGAGAAGCTGTGGGCCTGATGTCGTCATACTCAGATCAACAGAGGAGACCTCTGCGGGTCCACCCAATCCTTTGATGATCGAAAAGGCCACCGCCTGGTGTCCCAGTTTACTGAGATGAATGCCATCTGTATGAAGCTGGATAGGCGTCTCTTCGGGCGAGAGACTTTGATTGTGTGTCCAAATTCTTTGGTAGATCTCGCGCGTATCACCATGAACGTCGATGTAGTCAATGTTCCAGCCAAAGGCTCCCAGATAGATGGCAATGGCCTCCAAGGTGTCGCCCATTTGCTGGAGCGGGCCATCGACAAATGGATCAGACCCCGTCACGGGATAGGATGCGAGATGGACCGCTATGCCGGCGGCGTCGGCTGCAATGACGATGTCGATGATTCCGTCGACAAATTTCTGAAGATCTTCGGGGGAGGCGCAAAATCCCCAGCAGATGTCATTGATGCCATACATCACAAGAACGTGGCTGGCGCCCTTTTCGACCACATCCGTTTCGAACCGTTGGGCCCCGCCAGGCGCCGTATCGCTGCCCCGACCCGAATTGACGAACCGAACTTCACGAAGCGGGTATCTCAGCAGGCTGTAGTTCTCAACAATTTGGGCAAACTTTGAGCCGGCCGTATTGCTATCGCCCAGAAAGACCAGGGTGTCTCCGTCTTGGAGCGTGAATGCATCAGGCGAATCGGCATGAGCTCTCGATCCGAGGGCGCTGACAAGTGACAAAAGCAACGCAATCGCGATGATTCGGCTCACGGAGTATGACGATGCGGTCTCCAACCCTTCCTTAAGATGACTCGAATGAGCTCTATTGAGCATTTGAAGCCTCCCTTTGGGGAAAGGCCATTTTCGGGCCGCCCCATCGAGAGCAGCTTAATGCCGGGTCGGGTCAGATTGCTGTGATGGCCCGGTGATCGGTGTGTAATCGGGGCGTATGTGAGTCATAAAGCCCATACCCCGATAGGGTTAAGCAGTACAACTTGAAGGCCGTATCCCACTAGGCGTGACAAGCCCTTGTTGAATCGATGTTTGCGGATTTAGGTCTCACCGATCTGGAAATCGCTGGGCAGGTCCGGATCAAATCCGAATCCAGTCACGCTCGGACCGGGCTCGATCGGCCGCGCACTGTTCAGTCTGCCCCGACTCGATCAAATTGACGACCAAAATGCCTTTGGGTCTAGGAATTTCAAGAAAGGTTCTATCAAAAATCCCAAAGACCAGCGTTCATATAAACCGACGGCTCCTCATTGCGGAAAGCTGCACGCAAACCAAAGCCACCGCTGCCTGGCTGTGACAGATTGGTCTGCATCCCGTAACGGTTTGCACTCCCGATTAATTCAATACGAGTTTCCGGTCCATAGCTGTACAGCGGACCCGGAAGTCGAAAGAACGTACTCAAAAATGGATAGGCTCTCCGCCGACGGAGCACGAAATACAGCGACTCTCTCTACTCGGTCTAAGGCCTTGTTCAGAGCAAAGTGATAAAACGCCCCGATCCGAATTGGGCCGAGAAGTTGGCCTGAATGTTCTATGCTCAAATCCATTCTATGGGGCCGGGAGAGACCACCGGAAGCCCATCACATTGCGCCTCTAAGGACTCAATCGATCAATCCTATGGATGATGACTGCTGCGAAGCAAAAACGGTTGAGATGGCGGCGCTTCGCGCTCGACACGCACGGATTTTGTGGGTGGTTCTCTTGATCAACGCCGCGATGTTTGTGGTTGAGTTCGGAGCCGGCGTAGTTTCGGAATCCAGCGCGCTTCTGGCGGATTCGCTCGACATGCTCGGGGACTCTCTCGTTTACGGATTTAGTCTCTTTGTGGTCGCTCGGAACCTGATCTGGCGCGCGCGTGCGGCTTTCCTGAAGGGCCTAGTCATGGCCCTGTTTGGTGTTGGTGTTTTTGCTGAAGTGGGGTTCAAGATTGCCGCTGGGGCTCCTCCAGTCGTTTCGACAATGGCCACAATCGCAACGCTTGCATTCGTCGCCAATGGACTGTGTTTTTCTCTTCTCTGGCGCCACCGGGCAGATGACATAAACCTGCGCTCCACTTGGCTGTGCTCTCGAAACGATCTAGTCGCAAACGCTGCCGTTCTATTGGCCGCTCTGCTGATTGCGTGGTCCGGGTCGCGTTGGCCAGACATCATCGTGGGCCTGGGTATCGCGACCCTTTTTCTTCGGACTGCAGTTGCTGTACTTCGAGAATCCCTTTCAGAGCTGGCACACGCGCGTCGCGATATTTTCAAAGGGCCCTAGCAAGTCGATGATTTAGGCATGGAATAGATCAGTGAAATCGACCACCGCATAGTCCAGAACAGGTTTACTTCACTCTGGATTGGCTACTTCCAGAGGGTCGGTTTGCCGTTGGTAGTCGTAGACGCCGTCCGGCTGGGTATGCGCATTGTGATCCTCCGCACCAAATCCTTTCGCGCGTCGCAACGGGTGCAAGCGAACCCACGGTGTCGAAAAAATGGGACGGAGTGTTCAACCACGCATCTCAGGGCAAGCGCCGATTCCGGATGCCGGTTTCCAGCACATCATCCAAGCGACCCGCCAGCGCTTGTTTTGCGAGGCTGAGCGAGAAGCCCTCGGCTACCCCGAAGCTGATGTGCGGCGGTAGCGAGAGAGCAAGCGGATCGACTGCCGCGTCGATGACCGCCGGTCCATCATGACTAAGTGCTGCGCGGACGCCGTCGGGAACGTCCTTGGGGTCCTCAATTCGTACAGCGAATGCACCCATCGCCTCTGCCACCTTCTGGAAGTTGGGATTCTTGAACTGCGTGCCGAATGGCTCCAGGCCGGCCTCCTCCTGCTCGATGTGGACGAAGTCGAGCTTGCCGTTGTCGAAGATGACGACCTTAACGGGAAGGTTTCGCTCTACGATTGTCAGCAAGTCCCCCATCATCATGCTGAAGCCGCCATCTCCGCAGAGAGCGATGCATTGACGACCAGGATGGGACAGAGCGGCTCCCATTGCGTTGGACATAGCGTTGGCCATCGACGCCCAGGAGAGTGATCCGATCAACCGGCGATTCCGCATGCCATGGATGTACCGCGCCATCCAGATGCACGGTGTACCGGTGTCCGCGGAGAAGATCGCGTTGTCATCGGCCACGTCATTGATGGTACTGGTCAGGTACTCGGGACGAAGAGGTTTTGTGTCCGGACCGTGCGTGACGTAGCGCGCCATTTTTTGACGAGACTTTTCGGTTTTCTCCACCGCCCTGTCGAGGTGCTTCGAATCGGTCTTTTCCCTTACCAAAGGCAAAAGCGCATCGACCGTGTCCTTTACATGTCCTACGAGAGCCATGTCCAAATTCGTTCGTCGACCAAGGTGCGAAGGGTTCTTGTCGATTTGTACCTTTATGATGTCCTTGGTGGGATAGAAATCGGAAAATGGAAAATCGGTTCCGAGCAAAAGTAGGAGGTCGGCCTCGTGCATGGCGTCGTAGGCGCCACCCCAGCCGATCAAACCTGACATCCCCACCGCGTTGGGGTTCTCCCATTCGAGCCATTGCTTGCCCCGGTAAGCGTATCCGACTGGTGCCTGGAGCTTGGTCGCCAGTGCCACCACCTCGTCATGCGCCTTCTCGCAGCCCGCTCCACCGAAGATCGTGATTTTTTTCGCTCCATTGATTGCTTCGGCGAGTGCTCCCAGATCGGCCTCGCTCGGCCGCAGCACGGGAGTGTTGTAACGCACGGATTCAAAAGAATGATCCGGTGCGGCCTGGGCGGCGACGTCACCGGGGATCGCGATGACCGTTGGTCCATTTTCAGAGACCGCGACGCGAATCGCTGTCTGCACCACCGCGCGCGTCTGCTGCGGATTGACGATTCGACCGGTGTAGTGTGACGCGACAGAAAAGAATGCGTAAGGGTTTAACTCTTCGAGCATTCCCGTGTCGATCACCGAGCTGACCGTATCGCCGGCGATCGCGATGACCGGGGCCCCTTCCTTTCGTGCATCGATGAGCCCGTTGATCAGGTGCGTGACCCCGGGGCCCGCCGTACCACACACCGCCACCGGCTCACCGGTGAGGTTGCCTTCTGCTGAAGCGGCAAAGACACCGGCTTCTTCGTGACGGACGTGGATGAATTCGATTGTTCCATTACGCCGGAGGCTGTCGATGATTGGGTTCATGGCATCGCCAACGATGCCGTAGCAGCGCTTAACTCCGGCATCCGCCATCATTTCCCATAGGGCGTCGCTCACACTCTTCTCACTCACTGTTCGTCACCTCTCTGATCCTGATTTCAAGGCACACGGCGCACGCTATACGCCAAGATAGCGGACATTAAGCATCTCCCGCCCCTTCTCGGGAAATGCTCCGTGCCGGGGCCGTTCTCGACTCGGAATGCTTCGTCGAGAGAAAAGAATTGTGCCCCCGGCTCGGGTTTGCTCCGTGTGTGTTTCGGTGCCAAGCCTGGGATCCACAGTATGGCCGCTCAAGAGTGATCACGAATTGAGAAAAGTTCGCGAGAGATGGGCATGGCTGTTGTGTTGGATGACTCGGCTGAGATTTTAGAGCCCCAAAAATTAGACGCCCGTAAGGCCCACTGCGGTCCTTAGCCTCTATCCTGGAGACCGTCCGATCTTCGCTGGAAGCAGGGGCTGCCTAGGAACCGGGTTGGCAGATTTCTCGCGCGGCATCAGGGACGGGCGGAAGCTGGTCCGCGTTCTTTGCGCGTCTGAGGACAGCTTGCAGAGCGGTAGGTTGTAAGTTGCTGAAGCCGTTACCGATACAGCGGAGGCTTTTCCTTCCGTTACTTTCGCAATTGAATTCAAAGATGGGAATGGTTGAAAGGTCGGGAACCGGTTCGCCGTCAACAATCGCGTAGGCCTCGGTGAGAACGATCCTTGAACCCTGACGCGCACCCACCATGCACAGGGTTCCTCGAGACGTGTTTTCGCCTGGATTTTCTTGAGAGTAGTAGGTGTTGTAGCCGAGGATCAGGCCGTCCTCATCTTCGACGAGCTCCCAGCGCATGAGAGACGACTCTTTGATGGGTGCAGGGGTTCCGGGGGCATATCCGTCGGGATCTTGGTAAACGAACGAGGCCGGAGGCCGCGTCACCCAGGTGCCCGTTAGGGCCTTTGAGCGTCCACCCGCGATAGCGGGTGTCGTGGCAGCGAAGCCGAGGGTGAGCGTGAGTATCCAAAGCGCATGGCTTGATCGGATTCGTGTTCGCAGCATCAGAGAGTCTCCAGCCTATTCAGAGAGAAAGTATGAAAGAACATAGTCTATTCTTCACGGGTCTCCCGGAGATGGCCTTGCTTCGTTGAGGCCGGAGGGGGGCAGGACCATCACTACAGCCGGTGGCGTTGTCAGGATGGCCAAAAAGAGCGGCAGTATGGCCCCAAGGGGGGCGCTGGATGCCTTCCCGTGCAACGCCCGTTATGAACAGACACTCGCGAAGTACAATTGAGGGCCTCTATTGGCCGACTTCGTTTGTGGTTTCTCGGCCCGGATCGGACCAGGGCACTGTCAACTGGTCGAACCGCTCGCTCGTCTGGTTGAGCTGGCTCGTGGTCTCGAGAAATCTAGGCTCGTCGTGACGCGAGACGCCGAACCTCTACCGCAGGCGGCTGACCGTTGAAGCAGGGTGCCTTTTATCTCGACCGCGCCTTGTTGGTTGTTTCGGAACGAACAGCTTATCAGGAGCCCTAGTCTTCAAGTTCGATCTTTAGATACCGACTCTTCCCGCACAATCTCAGAAGCAATCGATTCTCTCCGGTACCGCAGCCAGGCTCGTCCAGCGAGCGCTGCCGATATCACGAGCCCGAGGATGCTCAACCCCGCCCCCAACCTCACGCTCATTGGTTTGTAGGAGAAGGTCACGCTGTGATTGCCTGCCGGAACGCGAACGCCCCGGAAGAGGTGATTGGTCGGAAGGATGGTCGCCGGCGAGCCATCCACCTCGGCGAGCCAACCCGGGTAGTAAGAGTCCGCCAGGATCAGCAACCCCGGAGCGCTGAGGCTGACATCGACTTTAACCTCATGAAGACCGTCCACAACAATGCGAGCGTTCTCGGGACCGACAGCGGGCATCAGTTCCGGGAGCGCGTCGGGTTCGGTATCGACGTAGCTCAACTCCCGAGGATCGAAGTTTCGACGGCTGATCAGAGCCAGCAAGTCCTTCGGCTGCGGCGCTCGGCGCACATTGTGGCTGATATAGACACGTGGCAGAGCCTCTGGGTTTTCAAAGAGAACGAGTTCCGGGTCATCGTCAGCACTCAGTATGAGTCCTTTCCGGGACACATAGTTGGCAATCTTTGGATTGGCCCCGTTGCCACGAGTTGACAGCAGATAGCGTCCGGCCGCGAGGT
>JAQWNI010000002.1 GCA_029268645.1 Myxococcota bacterium | reverse complement strand
GCCCGCTGACGACCTGGCTCTGACCGACGTGAATTTGTTGTTGGGGCGGGTGCAGCCGGATCGTTTTCCGTTTCCGGTGAATCGAGACGCACCGAGTCGTGCCCTTTCTCGTCTGCAGGCGAGCTTGAAGGAGGCCGGCTTCCCGATGACGGCGGACGCGGTGGCTGCGGGCTTCGTCGAGGTGGCCAATGCCAACATGGCCGAAGCCATAACTCAAGTTTCGGTGGCCAGGGGGGTCGACCCGCGAGATCATGTGCTGGTGGGCTTCGGCGGAGCCGGAGGCCAGCATGTCTGCGCGCTTGCGCGTCGGCTCGGAATGAAGCGGGTCCTCCTGCATCCTCTTGCGGGGCTGCTCTCCGCCTATGGGATCGGTCAGGCTGCGGTCACTTGGGACGGCGAAAACGATGCGGGGAGAGAACTCCTCTCCGAAGGGCCGGTGCCTTCACGGGTGGTGGACCTCTTTGAGAGGCTAGAGGAACAGGGTCGTCAGGGCCTGGCTCATGCGACCCGGGGAGCCCTTCGCGCAGAAAGGTGGTTGGACCTTCGGTATCAAGGCACCGAGGCTCCGTTGACGCTCCGAGAACCCGGGCCCGAGGTCGCCGGCGAGGTCTGGCTGGAGGCGTTCGCAGGAGAGCATGAGCGGCGTTTTGGTTACCAGCGCCCCGGTCACCCTGTGGAGGTGGTGACTGCTCGAGTGCGCGTCCTCGAATCGAGCGGGTCCCGGGCAAGCCCGGCAGACGAGACGTCTGTGTCACCGTTGCCTGCGCCTTTGCGTCGCGAATCAGTGTATTTCGAAGTGGGGGGCCGCCAGGAGGCCCCGGTCTATCGCCGGGAAGATTTCGCTCCCGGGCAGATGATTGAGGGCCCTGCTCTCATCTTGGAAGCGACTGGGACCGTGGTCCTCGATCCCGGGTTTCGGCTGCTGGTTTCCGCGGACGGAGTGTTTGATTTGGAAGACCGGCGGGGTGCCTCCCGCACTCAGGATGTTCAGAACCTCGATCGTGCGGATCCGATTCGACTCGAGGTGTTCGGAAATCGCTTTATGTCGATGGCAGAGCAAATGGGTGCGGTTCTTCGGAACACTTCGGTTTCCGCAAATATTAAGGAGCGTCTGGACTATTCGTGTGCGGTGTTTGATCGCCAAGGCGGGCTCGTGGCCAATGCGCCCCATATACCCGTTCATCTGGGGGCCATGGGGGCAACGGTCAGGGCGGTGCAGGAGCGATTTCCTGCGCTTGAGGCGGGGGATGCGGTTGTCACCAACGATCCCTTTGAGGGTGGCTCTCATTTGCCCGACGTCACGCTGGTGACACCTGTTTTTCTCCGGGGAGCACTGGCCCCGGATTTCTTCGTCGCGAGTCGAGGGCACCACGCGGACCTGGGAGGTCGGACGCCGGGCTCGATGCCGCCGGATTCTCGGAGGCTCAGCGAAGAGGGGGTTGTTCTGCCGCCTTTCCGGCTTGTCGAGTCGGGGCGATTCCAGGAAGAGCGTTTGAGGCGACACCTCGTTGATGCCCCGCATCCAGCGCGTCGCCCCGATGACAATGTATCGGACTTGATCGCGATGGTTGCGGCCAATCGCATGGGCGAAAGGCTCCTGCAGGACTTTGTCGAGGAGCAGGGGCAGTCCGCGGTGGCGGCCACGATGGCCCAATTGCAATTGGCGGCGGCCGGTCGTGTCGCGGCGGAGATCGGCCGATTGGCTGATGGTCAGTATCGTTTTCGAGATCAAATGGACGATGGCACCCGAGTGGCGGTTGTTATTGAAATCGAGGGTGAGCGGATGCATGTGGATTTCTCGGAGACGGGTCCCGCCTCAGAGGGAAATCTCAATGCGCCACCCGCTGTGGTTCAGGCCGCTCTCCTGTATGTGCTGCGATCGATGATCGCGGCTCCGATTCCGCTGAATGCCGGGTGCCTAGATCCGGTCCGTTTAACAATCGAGCCGGGATCGTTGCTCGACCCGCCAGCCGGTTCCGCCGTCGTCGGAGGGAACGTGGAGACCTCTCAACGGATCGTGGATGTGTTGCTTGGGGCATTAGGTCTCGCTGCGGCGAGCCAGGGCACGATGAACAACTTGACGTTCGGTCACGCGGAATTTGGGTACTACGAAACGATTGGAGGGGGCGCTGGCGCGGGGCCCGATCATGCGGGGGCCTCAGGCGTCCACACCCACATGACAAATACCCGCATCACCGACCCGGAAGTCTTGGAGGTGCGGTACCCGGTGCGCTTGGAGACCTTTGCATTCCGTCCGGGGTCCGGCGGAGAGGGGCGGAACCGGGGCGGCGATGGACTCATTCGGCGTTATCAGTTTTTGGCCCCGGTGACAGTGAGCCTCTTGGCTGAACGTCGAGGCATTCAGCCATGGGGCCTGGCCGGAGGGGCGGCGGGAAGCGTCGGACGCGACTGGATTGAGCGGGCATCCGGCGCGGTGGAGCCGCTCCCGGGCAAAAGTTCTCGATCTTTGGACGTAGGCGACGTTCTTGTCATCGAGACTCCGGGTGGAGGCGGATACGGCCCAGCGACGGGCGATGCGACGAGGTCTTCCGCGGCGACCTCTCTGACCGGCGGGACTTGCCCGCGCGACGAGGCTGGCTAACGTCCGCCCGGGCGCGTAGCTCAATTGGCAGAGCAAGGGACTCTTAATCCCTAGGTTCAGGGTTCGATTCCCTGCGCGCTCACCATGCTTCCCCGGTCGGGGATCGGGTGGCATTCCGTGGCCGGTCGGGTGATCCGGGGACGGCGAGGGCGCCGTTCATCGCTACTCTACCGTGTCGATGGGCCGGGGTGGCGGAATGGTAGACGCAGTGGCTTTAGGAGCCACCGTCCTTCGGGCGTGCAGGTTCGAGTCCTGTCCCCGGTACCCATTGACGCTGTGACCCATTGAGGGGCGCATCCATAGAAGCGGGGAAGCGGCGAAGCTTCCAAGAGACGAGGAAGAAAAGTATGGCCGAGGCAGCCCAGGAAAAGTCGCAAGAGATCACTGTCGAATGTTCCGAGACCAGTCCGGTGGTTCGAAGTGTTCGTGTCGAGGTGGACGGAAAGAGAGTCAGCCAGGCCTTTGATCAGGCTTACGATGGCCTGCGCCGAGGTGCTCGGATCAAGGGATTTCGTCCGGGCAAGGTGCCCCGCTCGGTTCTTGAGCGCATGTATGGTGCCAGCATGCCGAACGAAGTCGAGCGAACTCTGGTCTCGGAGACACTCGCGAACGCAATTGAACGGGCAGAGGTGACGCCGATTAGCGAGCCCGACATCGATGCAGAGCCGCCGGTCTCCGGCGAAATATTCCGTTACACAGCTCATGTCGAGGTGAAGCCCGAGATCGAACTGCCCGAAGACCTCGCAGCGGTGCGGGGCCAGAGACCCAAGGTCGAGGTCCCGTCGGCTACTGTGGACGCCGAGCTTGAGCGGATTCGTGAACATCACGTGAAGCTTGTCGAGGAGCCCGAGGGCACCGAGGCGGTCACGGACCACGTACTGACCCTCGATTTTGAGGGTCGGATTGACGGAGAAATTTTTCAAGGAGGAACGGCCCAAGGCGTCGATATCCGACTGGGCACGGGCACAATGGTGCCCGGCTTTGAAGATCAGTTAATCGGCGTCCAGGCGGGTCAGTCTCGGCAGCTCACCGTGACCTTTCCTGATGACTATGGGTCGCCGGATATTTCTGGAAAAGAAGCTGTTTTTGATTGCCAAGTGTCGGCGGTGCGACGTAGAGAGTTGCCTGAGCTGGATGACGAGCTGGCCAAAGATGCGGGCGATTTCGAGACGCTCGAGGCGCTGCGTTCCAAGATCGAGGTGGACCATCGGAGCGAGCAAGAGCGCGCTTCGGAACGATCTCTTCATGAGTCCCTGGTGGAGTCCTTGATCGGATTGACGGATTTTGAAGTCCCGCCCGGCGTGGTTGAACGACAGCTTCAGGGACAGATGAGGCAGATGCACGAACAGTTTCAGGGGCGGGTACCAGAAGAGGTCATCCGCCAGCAGATGCAGAGGATGCAGGAAGAGGGGCGGCCCGTGGCCGAACGTCGCGTGCGCGAGGGGTTTCTGATCGAAAAAATCGTATCGGACCAGGGCCTCTCGGCAGGGGAAGCGGAAGTCGAGGCCCGTCTGGAAGAGATGGCCGAGGCCCAAGGGATGGAGGCCGGAATGCTTCGCTCGATGGCGGAGCAACAGGGCTGGCTCCCGGCGATCGAACAGGAGTTGCTCGAGCAGAAGGCGTATGGCTGGCTCGCCGAGCAGGCAACTATTGAAGACGTCGAGCCGGAGCCTGAAGAAGATTCGCAAGCGCCGGCTTGAAGGTGCTGAAATTGCGCCTTCTTTAGGGTTTGCTCTCCGAGGGGCTTTGTCTCAAGTCGCGGATCGGCCACGTCCGTACCGTGCGTGAATAGAGCCGGGCCGAGAGGGATTCTGCCCGGCCAGGCGGCTTTCGTTGACTTGCTTGCCAATAAGCGGTCCGTGGCGGATCATTCGGTCTCAGTTCGTTGATCACCGTGCCTTGGGGGGTGTGGCGGTGACCGCGCATTTCACGCGTTACTCTATGAGATGCGGGTCGAGTAGCGTGACTCCGGCCGGGAATATTTTCGCAGCGACGGGCGACGGCCCGATCGCTTTTAAACACAGAAGAGAGGGGAGCGAGTTCAAGCCGATGGCCGTGATTCCGTATGTGATCGAACAGAGCCAGCGAGGCGAACGCGTCTTCGATATCTACTCCCGGCTTCTCCGGGACCGTGTGATTTTCCTCGGGACCGAGATCAATGATGACGTTGCCAATGTGGTGGTGGCCCAACTGCTGTTCCTGGAGGCGGACAACCCGGACCAGGATATTCACCTCTACATCAACTCTCCCGGCGGGTCGGTCACCGCAGGGCTCGCGATTTACGACACCATGTGTTTTGTACGGCCGCACATCACGACGACTTGTATTGGTCAGGCGGCCTCGATGGGAGCCTGGTTGCTGGCGGCGGGTGAGCCCGGTAAGCGAACGGCGTTGACGAATGCGCGGGTCATGATTCATCAGCCAATGGGTGGGGCCCGGGGCCAGGCGTCGGATATCGACATTCAAGCCCGTGAAATTTTGAGTCTTCGCGAAAGAATGAACGAAATTCTTGCGGGACTCACCGGGCAATCGCTGGATCAGATCGCCATCGACACCGAGCGGGATTACTATATGAGTTCCGAAGAGGCAATGAAATACGGGATAGTGGACCAAGTGATGTCGGCGCGGCCCCGGGCCGAATCGACTTCCTCGGTCACGTTGGAAGCCGAATAGATCGGCGGGGTCAGGAGTCGATGAAGAAACGCGAGGATAATGCGAATCTATCTTGTTCTTTCTGTGGAAAGAGCCAGAAAGAAGTCAAAAAGCTCATCGCTGGGCCCACGGTGTACATCTGTGACGAATGCATTGAGTTGTGTAACGACATCATCGCCGAGGAGTACGGTCAGGAAGAGGGACCCTCCGGCACTTCGAAGGTTCTGAAGCCCAAGGAAATCAAGGAAGCGCTCGACGAGTATGTGATCGGTCAGGAGGGGGCTAAGAAGACCCTCTCTGTCGCGGTCCACAACCACTACCGCCGAATTGAGAGCGGAGCGCTGATCGGCGATGTCGAGCTTCAGAAGGCGAATATTCTCCTGCTGGGTCCGACGGGATGTGGAAAGACTTTGCTGGCTCAGACGTTGGCGCGGGTGCTGGACGTCCCGTTTACGATTGCGGATGCCACCACGCTGACTGAGGCGGGGTACGTGGGCGAGGATGTCGAAAATATTGTTCTGAACCTTCTTCAGGCAGCGAACTACGACGTCGAGCGGGCTCAGCAGGGCATCATCTATATCGACGAAATCGATAAAATTGCTCGGAAGAGTGAGAACCCCTCGATTACCCGAGACGTCTCGGGAGAGGGCGTTCAGCAGGCGCTTTTGAAGATTATCGAAGGAACCATGGCGAGCGTGCCCCCGAAGGGAGGTCGCAAGCACCCTCAGCAAGAATTTCTGCAGGTGGATACCTCAAATATCCTTTTTCTCTGCGGGGGTGCGTTTGTGGGCCTTGAAAAGATCATCGAGCGTCGAATCGGGGTGAAGGGACTCGGCTTTGGTGCCGATATCCAACAGAGCAGTGACCGGCGAAAGGGCGAGTTGCTGGGTGGAGTCGAAGCAGAAGACCTGTTGCACTTCGGTCTCATTCCCGAGTTTATAGGCCGCCTGCCGGTCGTCGCGACCCTCACCGAGTTGAACGAAGAAGCTCTGATTGACATTCTAACCCGGCCGAAAAACGCGCTGGTCAAGCAGTATCAAAAACTTTTCGAATTTGAGGACGTACGGCTTCGTTTCACTGAGGGCGCGCTCCATGCGGTTGCTGGAAAGGCCTTGAACCAAAAATCTGGTGCGCGGGGTCTCCGAGCTATTCTTGAGGGGGCGATGCTAGACATGATGTACGAACTGCCGTCGCGAGATGACGTCGAAGAATGCGTGGTCAACGAGGAAGTCATTACGCAAGGGGCCGCACCGCTTCTCGTCTATAAGAGTGAAGCTGAGTCAGCCTGAAGCCGCAGATTTAAAGGGAGCCCCACGCAGCGTCTGACCGAAGTTCGAAAGAAAGAGAGGATCCAACTTCCATGGTTTTCTTCAGGAACGAAGACGAGGCAGAAAACGGGGACGGGCAGGGGAGCGCCGGTTCGGGGGATCATCCGGTCGTTCCGTTGCTGCCGCTTCGGGATATCGTTGTTTTCCCTCACATGGTGGTGCCGCTCTTCGTTGGGCGAGCCAAATCGATTCAGGCCCTTGAAGACGCAATGGCGGGTTCCCGTGAGTTGATGCTCTGTGCGCAGCGTCAGGCAGGCCAAGAAGAACCGACCGCTGAGGACATTTATCCCTTTGGCACGGTGGGGACGATCATTCAGCTTCTTCGTTTGCCCGACGGCACGGTGAAGGTTTTGGTTGAAGGGAAGTCTCGGGCTCGGATTCAGAGTTTTCAGAGCAACGATCCTTACTTTTGCGTACGGGCTGAGAAACTGGCCGAATCCCCTGCAGAGGGTCCCGAGGCAGAAGCTCTGGTTCGGACTGTCCACGGCGCGTTTGAGTCGTACGTCAAGCTCAATAAGAAGGTTCCGCCGGAGCTCCAGGCCACCGTCAAGTCGATCCAAGAGGCCGGCAAGCTGGCCGATACAATTGTGGCGCATCTCAATCTCAAACTTGAGGAGCGGCAGTCGCTGCTTGAAATCGTCCCGGGGCATGAGCGTCTAGACGAGGTCTATTCGCGCATGCAGGCCGAGGTCGAGGTGCTCGAGGTCGAGCGGAAGATTCGTGGGCGAGTCAAGAAACAGATGGAGCGCTCCCAGAAGGAGTACTACCTCAACGAGCAGATGCGCGCGATCCAGAAAGAGTTGGGCGATCGTGATGAAATGAAGAACGAGCTGGGCGAGCTTGATGAACAGCTGGCCGCCAAGTCGATGCCGGACGATGCCCGCGAGCGAACTGAGAAGGAAATTAAGAAGCTCAAAATGATGTCGCCCATGAGCGCCGAGGCCACGGTGGTCCGCAACTACATCGACTGGATGCTCGGCTTGCCCTGGGATGAATACAAAGAAGAACGGACTGACCTCGACGAGTCAGAGTCAATCTTGGATTCGGACCATTACGGCCTGGAGAAGCCGAAAGATCGCATCCTTGAATTCTTGGCCGTGCAGTCCCTCGTGGAGAGCATGAAGGGGCCGATTCTATGCCTTGTGGGTCCTCCGGGTGTTAGCAAGACGTCTCTGGGGAAATCCATTGCCCGGTCGACGGGGCGGGACTTCGTTCGGATCAGCCTTGGCGGGGTCCGGGACGAAGCGGAAATTCGGGGCCATCGGCGGACATATATCGGGGCTTTGCCGGGTAAGGTGATCCAGAGTCTCAAGAAGGCGGGCACTAGCAATCCGGTTTTTCTCCTCGATGAGGTGGATAAGATGTCCATAGACTTCCGAGGGGATCCCTCGGCAGCTTTGCTGGAGGTGCTCGACCCGGAGCAGAATCACACGTTCAACGATCATTACTTGGATACCGACTATGACCTCAGTCATGTCATGTTTATTTGCACGGCCAATGTGCTGAGCGAGATTCCCAGGCCGCTCCAAGACCGTATGGAAGTCATTCAGTTGCCCGGCTACATCGAGTCCGAGAAGTTGGAAATTGCGAAACGCCACTTGATCGACAAGGTGAGAGAACAGAACGGCCTGAAACCCGATCAGATTAGTTTCACGGACGCAGCGATTCTCGAAGTCATTCGTCACTACACGCGAGAGTCCGGCGTGCGGAGTCTAGAACGCGAACTCGCTGCTGTGGCCCGAAAGGTCGCCCGAGAAGTTGTTCGACAGGGCGATGCGTACACCCCCACTAAGGTCACGCCGAAGCTCGTGAAGAAGCATCTCGGAGTGCATCGGTTCCGCTTCGGAAAGACCGAGTCCGAAGACCGGATTGGCGTGACCACTGGGCTCGCGTACACGGAGGTCGGCGGTGAGTTGCTGCAGACCGAGGTTGCGGTGTCCGCGGGTCAGGGCAAGCTGCAAATTACCGGCAGACTGGGCGAAGTTATGCAGGAGTCGGCGGGAGCCGCCATGTCCTACATTCGCAGCCGCGCAAAACAGTTGGGTCTCACGCGGGACTTTTACACGAAAGTCGACCTCCATATCCACGTGCCGGAGGGGGGGACGCCGAAGGATGGTCCGTCCGCGGGCATCACCCTGGCAACAACGATCGCTTCAGCGCTTACCCGGGTACCGGTTCGGGCCAATGTGGCGATGACCGGCGAGATTACTTTGCGGGGCCGGGTGTTGCCGATTGGAGGCCTGAAAGAGAAACTCATTGCGGCGCATCGGGGCGGAGTCGATACCGTGGTGATTCCTAAAGAGAATGAGAAGGATCTCAAGGATTTGCCGGCCATCATCAAGAAGAACATCGAGATCATTCCGGTCGAGCACATGGATGAGGTGCTGGCGGTTGCTCTGGCGGTTCCGGATCCTGAAAACTTCCTGCAATCGGGGATGCATGAACTCGACGAAATCTACGAGGTGGCCCTTCGACCCCCGCCGGCCCCCACGGCAGACATCCCCCACCCGGCTGGGGTGAACTGATCGCCGGCCAACTGCGGGCGGGGAGACTCGCCCTCGTGTTCGCCGGATCGGGCGTGTAGCTCAGTTGGTCTAGAGCATCTCGTTTACACCGAGAGGGTCCGCGGTTCGAATCCGTGCACGCCCACCACCGGCGCCGCATCGCGGTGCACTCGACGACGGGGTCACTTTCCCTCTGTCTGTCGCTGCTAGACTCCCTCGGGCTTGCCGCCCACTCGAACGGAGGTTAGACCCTTGGCCGATTTTCCCGCTTCACCGATCTCTCCCCAGGAGTTCATGGAAAAATTTGTCCCCGCCGCTATGGCGGAGGCAGGCGTGGCCGAGGCCGCCGGCGATGTCGACGTCCAATTGGGGGTAAAGCTGGAGGGCGATGGGGGTGGCGAGTGGGTCATCCATATCCGGCCGGGCGGCCTGAAGGTGGAGTCCGGATCTCGGGAGTCGACGCCGTTTACCTTGGTTCAGACCGTCGAGGATTGGCGAGGTGCGCTTTGGGAGGGCCGGGGCGGTGTCTTTGGCGCTCAGGCGGCCGAGCTCTTCAAGGGCGGTGGGCAGGCCCCCGGCGCGGGCCAAGGCCCGGGCGCCGGCTCCGCGGTTCCAAGTGCCGCGGCGCTCGATCAACTGGGCGCTCTGGACGGGCTGATTCACATCGTGGTCCAGGGGGGCGAGGGCGGCGACTGGGCGACGGGCTTCAAGCTGGGGCCCGGACCGGTACCCGATGCACCCCAAACGCAGCTGGTCATCTCTGCTGAAGATGCCCAAGCTATGCAGGAGGGCAGCCTCGACCCCATGGCGGCCTTCATGGGCGGAAAAATCCAGGTCACCGGGGACATGGGCCTGATGATGCAGATGCAGGCCATCAGCATGGCGGCGGCGGCCTCCCAAGGGGGTTAGTTCCGAATTTTGGGGGCGGACGCTGCGCTAGCCTGCCCGGGCGGCCAGGGGGTGATCGGTCGCGGGGAGGGGCTGGTAATGAAGCTGAACATTGGGGTGTTGTGGCTAGCGCTTGCGGTGTCCTTGTCGGCGTGTGGTGGTCAAGAGCCCGAGATGGGCTCCCGAGGAACCTACGGCGGGCCGTGCCTCGCCGACGGCACCTGCGATCAAGGACTCGAATGCGTCTACCACGTCTGCAAGGAGCCGGGCGAAGACGACTAGCTCGGTGGGTGGGCTTCAGGCCTGGGGTTTGGAGGCGGCAATCACCGTCGAGAGGATGAACTGCGCGAGCAGATCATCGGGCACGGATTCGGGGTCGTTGAGACCGGCGACCAATAGACCGTCGCAGAGGGCCGAAAGGGCGATCGCGAGATCCTGGGAGCGCATCGGCAGTTCAAGCTTTTGATCGGCGGCGATCTGTTCGATCACTTCGGCGAGCAGGCGTCGGTAACGCTTCTGGCGGCTGACCATCTTTTCTCGGAGCCTTGGCTGCCGAACCGCGGCCAGGCTGAGTTCTAACTCCAGCGTCGAGAGCGTGGGCCCCCCATCCTTTTCGCCCCGGTGTTCGCTCTCGAGTTGGTTGAG
>JAQWNI010000001.1 GCA_029268645.1 Myxococcota bacterium | reverse complement strand
GAGGTAGGGGTCGAGTCGCTCATCGACGACATGATCGACCCGCATGAAGCGCCGACCAGTGGAACGGGTGAACTGCCACAAGCCAGCGGCTCCGATTCTCGAGTAGGCTTGCGGAGTGTACGAGGACTCGACGTGGGGCAGCGCGGCGATCTCAGCCGGAAGGCCCATTTCAGCCAGAGTCGACTGGATGTGGTCCTGATACGCGCCAGATCGGATCAGGCCGGCTCGAAACTTATCTGCTTGTCCCAGTTGAAATCGGATTCGACGCGAAGCCGAGCTGAGAGTTTCGTTCTTGACGCCGGTGGGGAAGAGGGCCAAGACCCGCGTCTCATCGGAAGACAGGTTGTTCCGCTGGCCCCGCCCCAGTTTTCGGAGAATTCCGCGGTACTTCTCCTTGTGCCGTTCAATCGACCGTTCTCGAGATTTCTGAGAGGTGCTTCGGGGAAGTTCGATTTGTTCGTACACGATGCCGAGGTTCCGAGTGTCGTGTAGCAGGCCGTGACGACCGTCCACCTCGGTATAAATTCGAGTCCAAAATTGAATTTCGGGTTCGAGGCCAGGGGGAGCGGGGAAATGCGTGGAGCTCGGGGCGGCGTCGATCGCCGCGCCGGCAAGGGGGGCGGTCAAAAGGAGCCCCATGCCCAAGAGAGCTCGGATCAGCGGGATGGAAAGGGTCTTCACGGAGTCTCGGATCGGCCATCGGGGGAGAAAACTGAGCGCCGACTCCATTTATTTCCTCTGGGGGGCACTATTTCTTTTTCTTTTTCTTCTTGTTGTTGCCACGGGTTTTCTGTCGCGCCTTGCGGGTCTGCTGTCGCTTGTTCTTGCGGGCTTGGCCCGAACCGGCCGCTCGAGCACGGGGGGCCGATCCCATGCCCAGCCCGCCTCCCCCAGACAAAAGGGCTGCCGGGTCGAGTCCTCCTCCGCCGAGTCCCGGCAGGCCCGCGGGAAGTCCATCGCCCAGACCGCCGCCTCCCCCTAATCCCGGAATCTTTGAGAGCAAACCGCCGGGCTTGCCGAGGTTGCCCATCAGTTCACGCATCTGGCGAAAGCGCGCGACGAGGTCGAGGACTTCCTTCGGCTTGCGTCCGCTGCCTCGGGCGATCCGCTGTGCTCGGCTCTTATCAATGACATCCGGCCGGGTGCGCTCCTGAGTCGTCATCGAATGGATTAAGGATTCGACTTTCTTCAACTCGCCTTCGTCGACTTGGTCCGCCATGCCCCCGAACATCGGGAGCTTTGAGAAGACTTCCCGCAGAGGACCCATTTTTTGAATGGTTCGGAGCTGTGTGAGCAGGTCATCCAGGGTGAACTGACCCTTGAGGATTCGCTCCGCATCCTCCTCTGCCTGTTTTTCGTCCACAACCTCTTCGAAGTCTTGAACGAGGCCGACGATGTCTCCCATGCCGAGGATTCGGGAGGCCAGGCCCTCCGGGCGGAAGGCCTCGATGCGATCGACCTGTTCTCCAGTCCCTATGAATTTAATGGGGACGCCGGTGACGGCCTTGATGGCGAGCGCCGCACCACCTCGGGCATCGCCATCGAGCTTGGTTAAGACGACGCCATCGATCTTGATGCGCTCCGCAAAGGATTGAGCGACGTTCACGGCATCGCGGCCCATCAAGGAGTCGCAAACTAGAAGCGTGTTGGCCGGAGAAACCCGGGTTCGAATCTGCTCGAGTTCCTCCATGAGGGCATCATCGAGGGCAAGTCGGCCTGCCGTGTCGTAAATGATGGCATCGTGTCCATCTTGTCGAGCCCGCTTCCATGCCGACTCGCAGATCGACGGCGGCGCCTCGCCTTCTTCTCCGACATGTACCGGTACATCGATGGACATTCCCAGGGTCTTGAGTTGGTCGACGGCCGCGGGTCGGTAAACATCGGCAGCCACCAGCAGGGGTTTTCGACCTTGCTTTTGTAGGTGTCGGGCCAGCTTGGCTGCGATGGTGGTTTTACCGACCCCCTGCAGCCCAGCCAGCATCACCGAGGTGGCCCCTCGGTCTCTGGAGAGCGTGGAATCGACCGGGCCCATCAATGCGGTCAGCTCGTCCTGGCAGATTTTGACGAAGTGTTGCCCGGGACTCACCCGTTGCATGGAGCCGTCGGCGCCCCGAACCCGGGTCTCGACCCGTTCTCCGAGGGAACGCTCTTTGACGGCCGCCAAGAAATTCTTGACGACCTGAAAATCGACATCCGCCTCCAGCAAGGAGCGTCGGACGTCTCGTAGCGCCTCGTCGATATTCGAGTCGCTTAATTCGCGAACGCCGCGCAGCCTTTCTGTCGCAGACTTGAAGCCTTCAGAGACTGTTTCGAGCAATGGATCCTCCCACGCCGACCGATGTTAGCAGCCCATCACGAGAAGACGGATCCCGGGGTCTGAATCCAGTTCGAATTTTAAGGAGTTGCTCGCTTCGACGGTGGGGTGCATGATGTCGGTACCACAACGGGATCCACAGAGAGCCCGGTTGCTCCCGCATCAAGATGAACCGAAAATCCCGAGAGAGGGTCCGAGATGATCGAGGTTTTGGCGGAGATCGCTGGCAGCGTTTTTAAGGTCGAGAAAAACGTCAACGATTCTGTAGAGGGGGAGGACGTCCTTCTGATCCTCGAGTCCATGAAAATGGAAATTCCCGTGGAAGCCCCCATTGCCGGCAAAATTCTGGAAATCCGCGTGAACGAGGGGGACTCAGTAGAAGAGGGGCAAGTCTTGGCGGTCCTCGCCGAGTGAGTGCTGCGCTCCGGGAAGATACGATACGAGCTCGAGTTCTTCTCGCGCAGGATCGGGAGCCGGTCTTGTCCCATCTGCTGCGTCATCGACGAGAAAATCTTCATCTGATCGACCAAGTGGCTTCGATCGCATCTCGCCGTCGGCCTCAGGAGATGCCGCCGCAGGTGATTGTGGTGTGGAGAGGTGAGTCCATCGAAGGGGTCGCTGCTTTGCGCCCAAGCATGGTTCTGGACTGGGCCATCACAGAGGCCGGCCTTGAAGCCTGTCTTCCGATCCTGGGTGCGGCTTCGGCGGGGCTCATTAAGAGTCCCCGGGCGGGCGTAGAGCGGCTTTGGCATCAGCTCAAATTGCGGGGCCGCGAAGCCTTGCTCGACCGTCGAGAGACCGGCTGGGTACTGTCCGCCTCGGATTCTCCGATTCCGGATTTCGCCCCTTCCCCACCGGCACAGCTTCGTCCCGCTGTAGAGAGCGATCTGGCTCACCTGGTCGACGCGGCCCGTGGGAGTCTTCGAGAGGAAAGTCGCCCGGATCCCTTTCGAGGCGACCCAGAAGGGTTTCGGCGCTGGGTTCGGGGACGCCTACCTCGAGCTCGGGTGGTGGCCCTGGATGGGAAGCCGGCCTTCGTCGCCTACGCGGATGTTCGGCGTTCAGAAGGCTGGCTGATTCAAGGGGTGTATTGCTGGCCCGGTCATCGAAGGAAGGGCTATGCCCGAGCGGGTATGGCCGGCATGATCCGAGAGGCGTTCACCGCCGGGGCTGGGCACGTCCAGCTTGCTGTTGTAGAGGGCAACATGGCCGCGCGAGGGCTGTACTCAAGCCTCGGCTTTGAGCCTTTTTGTGAACTTCGCACCATCCTCTTCGCTTGACTCCTTCAGGTCTCTAAGGCGGCCCTGTTTCGGCCTGGTCACGTTGGGCGCCGACCTGGCCTCGGCTAGGGTTCCGGTTCGATTTTTTCGCGAAAACCACCCGGTCAGTGAACGGCGTGGGTGAGTCAATTGACTTGAAACCAAGAACATGTCGCCAAGGAGACAGAAGCATGGGTTTGCTGGATGGAAAAGTGATCGTCATTACCGGAGCAGGCGGTGGAATTGGGCGTGAGCATGCCCTTCACATGGCCAATGAAGGCGCTGCTCTCGTTATCAACGACCTGGGCGGATCTCGGGACGGCAGTGGAGCAGGTATCGCGATGTCTGATCAGGTCGTCGATGAGATCAAAGCTCTGGGTGGTGAAGCCGTCGCCAACTACGACAACGTGGCGACAGTTGAAGGGGGAGAAGCGATCCTTCAAACGGCCCTTGATGCTTTTGGCAAAGTAGATGGCGTCGTGAACAATGCGGGAATTCTTCGGGATAAGTCTTTTTCAAAGACGACTGAAGAGCTCTGGGATCCCGTCATCTCTGTCCATCTCAAGGGGACATACTGCGTGACCCGGCCGATTTTTAATCACATGAAAGAATCGGGGCAAGGCGGGGTCATTATCAACACATCATCGACATCGGGTTTGAATGGCAACTTTGGTCAGTGCAATTACGGAGCCGCAAAGGCGGGGATCGCGGGTTTTACTCGCTGCTTGGCTCTAGAGGGTAAGAAGTATGGTGTCCGTTGCTTCATCTTGGCACCGGTTGCCCTGACCCGATTGACTGAAGACCTTCCCGGTTTCGATAATGAGGAAATGCAAAAACGATTGGCCCCTGGGCTGGTCTCTCCCTTGCTTACGTTTTTGGTGAGTGACCTTTCTGAGGAAATGACCGGTAACACCTTCTACTGCGGTGGAGGGCGCATCGCCGAGATGAAGGTGGTGACCCACACCGGGATCACCAAGCAGGAGGAAGGGGGCCTGTGGTCACCCGAGGAGATCTCTGAGGCGATGAAGCCGGGCGCGATTCTCCTGCCCGATAGCTGATTGTTTTCCACCCTGCGTATTTCTGAGCATTGCGGAGGGCCGACGGATCCTTCGTCGTCGGTCCTCCGTTTATCGTCCTGTCCGCGAACGGACCGTATTCGGGCGAACGCAGGCTGGAAGGAGACAGTGGGAGCCATCAAGCCGCGAGAATCGCCCAATTGCCGCAGGAGTAGCCCCATGGTAAAGATGGTCGCGTGTCTGTTGACGGCTCGTCGACCTCTGGCTCCGGTTTGAATCGTTTCCGCCGAGGAACTCCGCCTCGACCCGGGGAAACGAATTCGTCTAGCTTGGCCGATCCCGGCTCGGCGATGACATCCCGCTTCAATTTTTTCTTTAACTGGTTTGCGCGACGTTTTTTCGGTCATTTTGATCTAGATGAAGCCGCGGTCCAGCGTATTCAGTCCCTCGAAGCCCGTGGGACGATGGTCTACGTGATGCGGTATTCGAGCCGTCTCGACTATCTCTTGTTCAACACTCTTTTTCGCAGGGACAAAGTTCGTCTCTCCAGTTTTGCGAATGGTATTCGTTTTGAAATGTATGGCCCGATTTGGCCCACCCTTCGCCGAGCCCTATCTCGCAAACGTGGGCGCTCCCGAGCGGTTCAGCATGGCGAGGACCAGCAATATGTTCGTCGTTTGACGAGAAGTGGAGAGTCTTTTTTTATCTTTCTCCGGACCGAGAGGCTGAGTACGTTTTGGAGAGGCCTTTGGCGGATGCGGCATCGGCAGGACGAAATCGATCTCTTAGAGGAAGTAATCCGCGAAGCACGGTCGTCGGGGCAGTCGGTTTTCGCTGTTCCACTTTCGATTTTTTGGAGAAAGGGCCCGCGGCGGGGACGAAACCGGTTTTTGAATCTCGATTACGGATCTCTCTCGCGTCCATCTGATCTTGCCAAGGTGGGCTCATTCCTCCTGAACTACCGAAGTCTGTCGGTCAAGGTAGGGGAAGCGATTGATATTCAAAGTTATCTAGCCGCTCATATTGACCAGAGTCAGTCGCAGGCAACTCGAACAATTAGGCGCTCGATTCTGATTCATCTGTACCGAGAAGAAAAAGTGGTCGAGGGACC